>JAJZCO010000011.1 GCA_021846095.1 bacterium
CATCAAAGGCCTCATAGTTCTATTGACAATAAGACTCCAGCTGAAGTATATTTTGAACTTAGTGAGATTTAAATAATCTTACTAACATTAACAATAAATCCTAACTAAAAAGTTTCTATGAATTAGCTTATGGCTGTACAGTTATACCCGACCACCTAACTCTATAGATAACCTATAACACACAAACAACTCGCAACACATCACTAATTCAGTTCTAACTTCATCCACTATGCCCAGCCAATTTTTTAGAAAGTTAATTGTAAACATTGTAAATACATTTATAATCCAGTTGCCATATAATAGTTAAGTTCCAAGCTATCTCTTACCCAACATTGTCTATGTTTATACGGGGAAAGTAAAGACGCTTCCTAGAAAAAATCTATCGGCTAACTGTCTGTGTTCGTAGTCTAGTTGCTTGGTTTGATATTTTTCTTTGGTCTTCGATTGAAAGCTTTGCCGCTCGTTTTATAGCACGGTCGCTCAGAACCTTTGGGTAGGGTTTGATAGAAGTTTTATACTTGCTTTTAATAAATATGCTCATAGGATAATCCTTTTCAACTGTCCTTTAGTATAAATTTTTGAAAGTAATTCGTCAATTTGCTTTGGTTCACGGATCACCTCGAAACCATAACTATCGATATTTTTTTTAAGTACAAGTATTACTATCCTATCACCAAATATTTGACGTGCCTCCATGAGGTTATTGGGAATATTTATACAAGCTTCAATGAAACCCTCCCTTTCAATCACTCGTTTAGTTACTTCTTCACGATCCTTAGTTAGCTGCCAAGAAGCAACTGCGTCTTTCCAAACGTAAAATATCACTACTCTGTGTGTTTTAAGGGTTTTCTCAATGTTTTCAATGGCGTGTTTATGACCGAAGGTTCCGTCCAATACAAAGTTTAATTTATTATGCCGGCAATACCTAAACACTTCGTCCAGAATAGTTGTAGCAGCTCCTCGAAATCGATAATAATTGTCGGCTGAATAATTAGGAAATAGCTTAACGATTTCATCCAAGTCTATACGAACAAAATTTTTGTCGTTGGCAAATAGTCTATCAAGGAATTCTGTTTTCCCAGCTCCGGGTATACCAGCCGCAAACACCGCCAGTGGTTGTTCCTGTGGGGTAGCGCTAAACTTAGCTATGATGTCAAAAACATAGTTCTTTTTAGTCTGATTAGTTATTTTTATGTCATCCACTGGTTAAATTATAACAATAAATTGCTTTTTGGTAACTTTTACGATGACCAAAAGAGCGTTCTATCATTATTTTTAATCAAACAGGTTCTAACTTCGTTGCATATGGCCAGCCAAATTTTTTAAGTCACCATAAATGTTACACTATGCTATTTCGAGTCTTGAGATTCTTTGCTCATGATCATTAAGTTGAATTGTCTGTTCTTTAATAGCTTCTTTTTGTGCTGGGATTATATTTGTATTATCTTCAATTTTACCTAATCTTACGTCTGTTCTATCAGCCTTTGCGTTTAAATCAGAAACCGCTTCAGCAACCCCTTGTAATTTTGATTGAATATCTTCTAGTAATACACCTATGTAATTATGATCGTTTGTCATAACTATATTTTATCACTTACCAAAAATAATTATTATATTCCTAAATTGAAATATTCCATCTGTGACTAAGCAGTTATTATTCATTAGGTTCAAAAGTTTGCATTAAAATACTTCTAGTTCAACTAACCTATATATACATAAGCTAAATTGCAAGATAAGCTATTAAAGTAGTCGGAAATTGGTTAAACACGCCCAGCCAAAATGGTATATATGAAAATAATACCACAACGTATAAGTGATAGAATTAGTTTATGATTATTTCAGAGGTCTATAATTATAAAAACGGTTATGTGTTTTTGATGATAAATATTTACGGGATTCCAGAATCTATTAATATTGATGGTCTTAAATTAATACTCAAATCAGAGTTTCATATCACGCTAATTAACGTAGAAGCAACTTCAAAATTTATTAATATTGAAAATGCAAAGTCGATTGAAACAGAAATACTAGAAGAATTTAAAAAGTTTATTATAGAAAAACCGCTTGATCAATACAGTCTATTTAAGAAATTTCGTTTTGTCTCTAGGGATAATAGGAAGACTATAATAGCTATGGCCAACGTATCCAACCTCATAGATTTCTTTGATCTCATAGGCAATAAGTATAATAAAACAATCCCTTATCAGCCAACTCATGCAACTCTTTATGGATTGCTCGGCAAAAGAAGTATCGGACTTTTGTCCAACCAAGAATTAAAACGTGATTCTAAAAAAATAGTGATAAGTGAATTAGAAGATTTAAAATTTAATCGGCATCATAAGTAAACATAGCACGAAAATTTTCTAGACCATGACGCACATATGTCACGAATTTAAATAGTAGCCCAGGACCGTATGGGAAGTACGAAATACAGTGAATAAAGTACAAAATGGTTTCTGAGCGGCATACTCAGTTAATGCCATATATTTGAATATAAATCCGGTAAGAATTTATGCTGCTGGATTTTGTTATACTGAAGTTATGTCTTCAAAACGAAAGAAAACTGTTTATTTAGTGCGTCATGGTCAGAGTGTCGACAATGCTTCACCCGTTTTTCAATCGTTAGGCTCAACGCTCAGCAAAAAAGGTATAGCACAAGCGAAAAGTGTAGCAGAACGATTATCGACAATACAGTTTGAAATCCTAATCGCCAGTCCGGTGCAACGAGCGAAAGAAACTGCCGAATACATTTCAGAAAAAACTAAGAAGAACATTCTGTTTTCTGATTTGTTCGTCGAACGAATAAAGCCTGACGAGGTATACGGAAAGCCATGGACAAATAAAGAAGCTAATAAAACTTGGCGAGCATGGGAAGCAACCCTATATACATCTGGTAAGCGCATAAGTAATGGCGAGAATTATGAAGATACGATTGTACGAGTTGATCGAGCCTTAAAGTTTTTGGAAGATCGTCCCGAGACAACTATTGCTGTTGTTAGTCACGGATATTTTTTGCGAGCCATAGTTATACGTATTTCACTTGGAGACAATCTAACTGGCCCGATAATGAAAAGATTTCAAGAACGCGCATCCATAGAAAACACTGCAATTACAGTCCTAAACTATAAAGAGGCTTTTGAAGAGGATTTTGCCTGGCGCCTTTGGACACTTAACGATTTTTCGCACTTTGCCGAATAAGCTGTACTAATTACAAAAAGGTTCCTGACCATAGAACTTAGCCAAGAGTATCAATTTGACCGATTATTCAGTAAGGATTTACATTATTACTTCAGTTTTTGATATATTTAAGTTATGAAAATTGAAAAAAAGGTTTTTGTAATTGTATTTAGAAAGAGCTCGGATAAATTAGAATTACTCTGCTTGAAACCGAATCCTGAGCCCGGAAGAAATACTGATTATTATGTCGTGACTGGTTCTATAGATAACGGAGAGACAAAAGAAGAAGCTGTAAACAGAGAAGTTTTTGAAGAAATTGGCATACAGCCAATTAGCATAATCAACTTGAATGATAAAATTAAGTACACTGATCATATTACTAAAGAAAAATTTATTGAATATTGTTACGGTGCAGAAATAAATGATGATGTACAAAAATTAAATGAAGAGCACGTTAGATATAAATGGGTAAGCGACCATGATTTTGTAAAATCTATATGGTGGGATGATGATAAAGCCAAATTACAAAAGATGGTTAGTAAAATAAGCGGATGTAACTGACAACGTTCTATACCGTAACGCTCAACGTAACGAACGCGAAATAGGCACATGTTATCTTATACCTGCATGCATCATATGGCTATTAGAAACTAAATGATACAAGACCTCGACGGGTGTTGTTAATGTTATGATGTATAGCATGAACACCTTTTACATAGTCCGACACGGCGAAACCGAGAATAACAGAGATAGACGGTTATCTGGCTGGATTGATACACCTCTTACTGAGACCGGTTTGCAGCCTACAGAAACAGTAATTAAGAAGTTAAGTGGGGTTCATGTAGATGAGATGTACTCAAGTGATATGGGTCGCGCTTTTGTTACTGCCTATGTAGTTGGACGGGGCTTAAACTTCACCAAAGAAATCATTCGTTCATCTGGGCTTAGAGAGGTAAGTTATGGGGACGCTGCAAATATGTACAGTGCCGAAGCCTACGAACTGTACCCGCAACTTGACAGAGATACGCATTTTGTCCCGCCGAATGGTGAGTCACTTGACCAAATGCAAAAGCGCGTCTTCCAGACCATTGAAAAAATCAACAATAAACATACTGATTCAAATATCGTGCTTGTTTGTCATTCGGGTATAATGGCAGCACTCAAAGCTAGTCATATTGGGCAAGACTTTGGCGAACATAACATCAGTGAAGCCTACGCACATGATTTTGTTGGCGTGTTTACATTTGATGACGATACAGTGACTTCTTTTGAGGAGTTCAAGGGCTAGTAATGAGCATAATTCCTGCGATATAGTCATTCTGTCGAAAGTCAGGGGAGATGATGATTTGAATAATAGGCAAAGATTAGAAAAATATACAGAGCACATGGCTAAATTTAAGACTTCAGGATTTACTATAATTGATAAAACAGTAAATGACATAAAGCAACTACTTTAGGAATTCTACTGAACTAAAGACTATTGGTTTCTGAGCGGCATGCTCAGCCAATAATTTTATAAGTTTTCTAAAGGAATACCTGTTTTAGACGAAACTTTTCTGGCCCAATCCAACAGTCTTTGAAACTGGACATCCCTTGCCGCCAATTCAATCTCATATTTATCTATTCTGGATATAAAGCCATCTATAGTTATAATCAAACAAACGATCATATTTCTTTTCTTGCTCGTTAAACCGTTCATCAACTTGCTTCATAAAGGTATGAAGCAGTTCTAATATCTCATCAATATCATCTCTTGTTACTGCTTCACTCATATTTGCGTTATATCACTTATTTCTTATTAGCACCTTAATGGCTTCCCCATGTCATACTTAGAGATATTACACTATTTCTTTAGCCTAATATTTTTACCAATATTCTTTGACTTAGACATAGATGGTTATCAATTAACGGTGTGGAGTAACTGTTATGCAGTATCTAACTTCGCCCAATATTATGGTCAGCTTAAGCACCGAAGATGATAATAAACCTCCAATTTTTTAATCTAATTTATTTATAATATTTCAACTTTTATCGGATAAGACACCCTTGAATTAAATATTTTACGAAAAGAAGTATTTATTTTGTGGTGAGTAAGTGCACTTTAATGACAATATAAGTTTTTTATCTTACTATTAATAAATGTCTTTATATAATCATGCCTCGTACCAAATAGCCACTAAAGCTTTAATTTTTAAAAACGACTACATACTAGTGCTTACTACACCTAGTGGCTATTTAGATTTTCCAGGTGGACGTGTCGATGAGTCGGAACGCAATATACCATGGACGGAAGCATTAAAGCGTGAAGTGACCGAAGAATTAGGAGAATCAATATCAATAGAAGTTGGACAGACATTATTTGTGTCTAAACGACAATATCAAAAAGACAATAAGACTAATTACGTTGCAGCAATTTTCTTTAAATGCCAATATAATGGTGGCGATATTAAACTATCGGACGAACATATAAATTATGAGTGGCTTAAACTTAAAGATGCAATCAATCATCAACTAGAATTTGTATCTGAAGACGAAAAAAATCAGCTTTTAACTTTATTTAATCAAACCAACAAGACTGACTAAGTAAAACTTTAATTATAAAACTAAAAGTAACAATCTTTTTTAGTCACAATAAATAGGCTTAATTACTTTTAGGCTCAAAGAACTTTACTCGTATTATTAGATTACCGCTTATAATTGATGGGTACTTAACTCTAATTTTTAAAAGACAATAACTATAACTTACTTATTTAGTATCGTAATAATCTTTAATTTCTATCACGTGCATATAGATACTTAACAAACTCTGGGTCTTCATGATTCACAAATAAACCCTTACTTTCGTCTAGTTTGGCGATTACAGCCATATCCTTTTTTGTTAATTTAAAATCGAATACATCAAAATTCTCAATTATACGATCTTTATGAGTAGATTTTGGTATAACGATAACGCCGCGCTGAATGTTCCAACGCAATACAACCTGACCAGCTGTTTTGCCATAAGCTGCTGCAATTTTTGTCAGTGTCTGATTCTTGAATAAGTCATGTCGTCCTTCAGCAAATGGCGCCCAACCTTCATGAACAATGCCATATTCATCCATTATTTTATGAGCTTCAACTTGTTGATTGAATGGATGTGTCTCTATTTGATTAACCATAGGCCTAACTTTATTATTGAGAGAAAAATCTACGATCTTGGCACTGGTAAAGTTAGAGACACCTATGGCTTTAACTTTATCAGCTTGATATAGTTCTTCCATAGCTTTCCAAGCACCAAAAACATCATTGTATGGCTGGTGTATTAAGTATAAATCAACATAATCAAGTCCTAATTTTTTAAGTGAGGCTTGATAAGACTTTTTTGCGCCAACATAGTTAGCGTCTGCGACCCATAATTTTGTAGTTACAAAGATCTCATCTCTTGGAATGCCACTTCGTTTTATACCACGTCCAACTGCTTCTTCATTTCGGTATGATACTGCCGTATCGATAAGACGATAACCCGCTTGCAAAGCATCAAAAACGCTTTGCTCAGCCTCTTCATCACTCATTTGAAAAACACCAAATCCAAGTACGGGCATTTGGACACCGTTGTTTAATTCTATAGTTGGAATACTAAACATAAAACCCCCTTAAACCTATCTATCATTATAGCTTAAATCGACAAAATCTTCACCCTTACTGGGAACGCAAAGATTAAATAATAATTATCGACATTAAAAAATCTAACATAATCTTAATTAAATAGACTACAACGTTTTAATAATTTATATCTATAACCAACAATCATTCAATCTACATTAAAAGCTTAAAAATTAAAGTACCTCTCCAGTTTTTAATTTTTTTGATAGCTATCTTTTTCTCGGTATGATTATGGAAACTTTTAGTCTCTTTTTATTGAACTCTGTTATTATTTATTATGTGATAACTAAAAATAAACCAGTCGGATCGACAGTACTAAATGTTAAAAATTTAGTTGTAGTATATGGTTCTAAAATAGCTGTTAATAATATTACCTTTTCAATCAGACACGGTGAAATATTTGGTTTACTCGGACCCAATGGAGCCGGCAAAACTTCTACACTGAATGCAATAGAAGGATTAATAAAACCCCAATCCGGTAGATTATTACTAAATGGTATAAATATTGAGCAACACTCTTCAACAGCCAAAGCTAATATGGGTGTTCAATTGCAAGCTACTAGTTTTCAATCTGAACTAACAATCAATCAAATCGTTAAACTATACGCAGGTCTTTATAGCATGAAACTTTCCAACACAGATATCATTGAATCATTAAGATTAATCGGACTTGAAGATGAAGCCGGTAAACCGTTTAAAAAATTATCGGGCGGACAACAACAACGTTTATCTCTTTATATTGCCAATATCCATAGTCCCTTATTGCTACTTCTTGATGAACCAACTAGTGGACTTGATCCTCAATCACGTCGTCAGTTATGGGATAGGATTGAGCATAATAGACAAAATGGAGGTAGTATTTTAATCACCACACATTCAATGGAAGAAGCTGAGGCTGTCTGTGATAGAGTAGCAATTATCGATAACGGTAAAATAATTGCGATTGATACCCCTAAAGATTTAATAAAAAAACATGAAAATGACCCCAACGTTCGAAAAATTTCTCGTGGTAAAATTACGCTAGAAGATGTTTTTATTAGCTTAACTGGGGGCGAAATTCGTGAATAATATTTCTGCTAAATCTCTTAGGTATTTGACACCCCTACTAAAGGCAGATTTTTTAGTTTTATTAAAAAATAAACGATCATTATTTATTAGCATTATAACTCCCCTTTATATTATCTTCATAACCGACACTAAGCGTTCTGGACAATCCAAATTAGGTAGTGCTGTTTTCCTAATAACTTTAGCTATAACAACTGGCCTACTAGCAACATCAATTACTGGCTATGCTTTAACCGTCGCCAGAGACCGCGAAAGAGGTGTTTTTCAAAGACTGAGAGTAACGCCAGCACCTACTTGGATTATCATGTCAAGCCGACTATTAATCCAGGTACTCGCTAATTTAATAATAACAATCATCGTCTTAATAATAGGCAGCAGAGTTCATCACTTATCTTTTAGTGCTAGTGAATATATTTGGACCTTATTAGTTGCAATCCTAGCCGGTGCAGTATTTTTATCGATCGGCCAAGCACTGGTTGGACTAATAAAATCTGCCACTACTGTTAATGCTGTAGGAAGTCTAACGTATGTTGCCTTGCTTTTATCTGGGCTACTCGGTCCAAGCGGAGTTTTAGGAACTACATTTCAAAATATTTCTAAATGGACGCCGGTTGGAGTTATTATAACTGTTTTTCAAAGTACCCTACATCAAACTGTCTGGAATGGGCATGCCTGGCTTAGTCTATTAACTTGCTTTGGTTATATTATATTTTTTACTAGCATTGGTATTATATGGTTTCAATGGGATACCGGTAATTAATCTTTTATAACACTATAATCAAAACAAAAATAAAAACTATCAAACAATAAATACATTAATTATTTATACTATCAACAGCCTATTTTTCAAGATTTTCTTTGACCTTTTTATTAGTACGTGAGTAAGCGGTTTTTGCTACTCCCACACTAACTCCAAGTATAATAGCTATCCTCGCATATTTCATTCCCCGACTCCGCCAAATCCATATTTTTTTATCTCTATCACTAATAGCTGAATTCATAATAAGGGTATCATAAATCTTTTTTACTCGATCATTGCTAACAATTTCTTCGGCAATATCTACATAGTGTTCTAAGGTTGAATGGACTAATTCCCCACTAAGTAATTCTTTTTTTCTGCGATTAGTTTCCTCTTTAATAGCATCATAAGCAGTGTTAACTGCTATTCTATGAAACCAAGTATTAATCTGACTACGACCATCAAATTTTTCAATATTATTTAAAACCTTTAAATAGGTCCGTTGGATAACATCCTGACAATTATGTTCGTCTCTTATTTTAGAGCCTACCACTCTACTAATCTCTGGTTGTGTTAACTTGACAATTTTACCAAAGAGTCTATCCATAATCTCTTTATTTGATTCAACGTCTTGAGCAGCCTCTTTATACTGCATAGCCAAAATGGTCGCTTCATTTGGTACAATATGCGGGTTTTCTACCTTTTCAATAAATTGCTCCATAATATAATTAGCATCCCATTAAACCTACTGATTTCATTATTGTTATACATTATATTATGATGCTTTACATTTTAAAATAAATATTATAATAAATAATTTGATTAACTAGCCAATGCCCGATTTAATATATTTAAATAAAATGGGGTTACAAGCCGAGAAATAATACACGAGACTAAGACACACCATGCAATCACTCGACATCAATAATAGTAATAGTTATAATAATGATATGAATCCAGAACGTAAAAATTTTCTCAGAGAACTAACACCAGAAGAAAACGAAATATCGGAATTGTTAATAGAGCAATACAATTTGCAAGAATATGCTAATCAAGAAATTACAGTAGCCGGAATAACTAGAACTCTAAAAGACGGACTCGGATTATGTTCTGAAGAAATTTTAGAAAAAACAGAAGATGAAACTAATATAATAATTCAAGCAATGTTATCGGGAGGAAGTCATTCGGATCGACCCAATCAATCAAAATGAACAATCATAACGCACCAACTATAACTGAAGTATTACAACAAAATATCGATCAAAATATTACTAGATTACCCGATCAAGAACCTATCAATCTAGATCAGTTTAATGTTATACCAGAGCACCAAGGAAACCTTCAGGCTCTAATTGAACGTTATGGTGAAAATCCCCAAGCTTGTCCATTTATAAGAGGCCTTGGCGAAAGCGGCATCGAATTAGTCCAAAAATTAGCCCAAGTTCAAAAAGATCCAAATCGTGGACCAACTAATAAAGAGCTGCTGGCCAAAAAAAGACAAGAACTTCGTGATAAAAAAAGCACCGACCAAAACATTACTATCCCAGAAAAATCAAAAATTACCCCTACTGAATCAAATCCAATAATTTTAAAGTCTCAGTTAATTGTCGATAAATTAAAAATTCCTGTTCTTGAAAACAGTGAGCCAACTCTTATGACTGTCGAACAAACTGACACTGTAAGTGTAACTGAAAAACCAATTTTAATAACTGAAAAACCAATTTTAAAAAGTATTGGTCGTCACACAATTATCCATGAAACAAAAAACCAAGAAATAATTGAGATTAAAAAGATCGAATCAAAAATTATAGTACCAGAAAATCAGACGCATCAAACGATATCGCCGATAGAAGAGAATATTCCAGTAAGTACATTAACCTCCGAAACATTTGTCGTTCAACGCGAAACACTAATCGATAAAGATATCGAATCTGAGCAACAATTAGAAAATGACGTATTAATTCCTCCTGTTGACAACTTCGAGATATTAGATATTGTACCAACAATAGAATCAGTACCTGAAACAGTCGATATCATTACTCCAGATTCAGAGATATTCGAAGAAGAAATCATAGAAATGCCGGAGATTATAACAGATGAACCTGATATATTAACTACTTTTCAAACCTACATACAATCACTAGAACCAATTAAAGCAAAGAAAACTGAACTGGCTTTAAAATCTATAATCGAAATACTTACCATTCAACCTAATCAATTAGATAATAACCCAACCGAGATGAATGTTTTAACTGAAGAAATTAAAACAATTGTTATAGAACTACTGCAGTCATTCGAATTAAATTACGATGACCAAACTATTAAAATTTTAATCGACAATTTATCGACTAGCGAAATTACACCAGAGACAACAAATCAATACCTATCACAATACCAACTTAATAGATTAGGCACTGATGAATATTTAGTTCCATCTACTAGATCACTTTTAACTAATTTTCTTCAATTACTTAAACAAAAAGTTCAACTACACCTACAATTGGGTCGATTTGTTTTAAAAGCAAACTTGTCTTAAATAATAGGCTATAAATGAATTATAAAATTACAGACGGTTTAGAACAAAAAGACTTAAATCAATGGCTGAAAAAAGCTATTAGCAAATACGGTACTTTTGCTGATGGTCGAATAAATTATAAGTCTGCCAATATCGCTCCGATTATCATGTGTACCGTTATCTATCAAAATAAAATTTTACTTGTTAAAAGAAATCGAAGTTTAACTGATGCTAGAAATTATTGGTCGACTGTTAATGGTTATATCGATAAAATCAAACCCATCAAACAACTCGTAGCTCAAAAAATAAAGGTAGAACTAGGATTAGACATTAACACCCAGTTTATCAAGATAGCGTCATCGTATACCCTTGATAACTCTAAAGAAATACGACAATATATCGTATTCCCTTGTTTAATCACCCTTGATACTGAGCCAACCATTATTTTAAATCAAGAAAATACTGAATTTAGTTGGATAACAAGAGATAAATTAACCTCATATTTTATTTTGGACGATTTACCGATTGCAATTGATAATGCTTTAAACTTAGATAACTCTTTAATCAATACTTAATCCAAAATATTACTATTAATAATTATCCTTTCAAAGCCATCGGAGATAGTTATAAGATCAATTAAAACAAAAGGGTTTTTATTACAAAATTTCGA
>JAJZCO010000012.1 GCA_021846095.1 bacterium
AGCGTCCACCGTAATCTCGACATAAAGAAAACCGCCCATCCGGTCACGCCGGAGGGCGGTTTTGAGGCTGATACCAGGCGCACCGACAAGGTGCAGGGTTCTCATACGGATACTTTGGTGGAGATACAGGGACTCAAACCCTGGACCTCAGCGCTGCCAGCGCTGCGCTCTAATCAACTGAGCTACATCCCCAATACAAAACTTTTTTATTATAACAAAAAATACTAAGTATTTTTATTTTACTTAGTATTAATCGTCATGCGCGCCCACCCGAAAGCGACGAGCGGACGAAAATTTATATGTTTTTGTTTTGCTGACCGTCGCTATTTTGCGCACGTTACATACATAAGCATAACAATTCTATATTAGTTGTCAACTCAACATTTCTAAAAACTGATCTTCAGGTATAATACTGGTACCGTATTTTCGAGCTTGGATAATTTTTGACTGACCACTATTCTTTCCGATAATTAAATAGTCGGTATCTTTAGCAACTGCTGTTTGAGCGATACCCCCTAAAGATTTGATCCTATCAAAAGCAATATCGCGTGACATATTATCTAATGTTCCGGTAATCACAAACTTCTTATTCGTTATTTTACTTTTACGCGCTTTTTGATAATATGGTTCCACCCCTAATTTCTTCATTTTATCTAAAAGAGCTATATTATCTTCATTATATAACCAACCCAAGATCGATTCAGCGACAATTGTCCCTATACCTTCAATGGATTCTAAGTCATCTAACTCTGCTAACAATAATTGATCAATATTTTCAAAATGGTGAGTTAAGTCAATAGCAGTCTGTGTACCAACATGTCTAATACCAAGTCCATAAATAAATCTTTCCAACTTAGGTTTTTTCGATTTATTAATTGCTCTAACCAGTTTTTCGGCTGAAACTTGGCCGAATCGTTCTAAATTAATTAAGTCTTCCGGTTTTAAAAGATAAATATCAGCTATATCTTTTATTAAGCCTTGATCTACTAACAAATTTACATTTTTTTCACCTAAAGTATCAATATCCATAGCTCCTTTTGAAGCAAAATGGATTAATGCTTGTTTCAAAATTAATTGACCAGTTATATTAACCATCCTGTAGGCAGCCTCACCAGGTTCACGAGTAAAAGAAATTGTGGGATATTGTTGTTTTAAAGTCTTTTCCATGTCAAAAGGCTTTGAATTCTCTGGACGCAAATCAGTTAAAACTTTTAAAATCTGCGGGATAATATCTCCGGCTTTATAAATAATTACCGTATCGCCGATTCTAATGTCTTTACGTTTAATCTCATCAACATTATGAAGACTAGCATGCGATATTATTGAACCGGCAACTTTAGTTGGACGCAAAACTGCTACCGGGTTAGCCGTACCAGTTCGACCGATGCTAATTATTATATCTACTACAACCGTCGTACTTTCCTCGGCAGAATACTTATAAGCCACTGAACCTCTTGGAGCCTTTCCAACAATCCCTAATTGATCAAATTGATTCCTGTCATTAATCTTAATGACTAAGCCATCAGTATTAAATGGCAAATTGTGTCTTTTTTTATCCCAAAGATTAATATAATTACTAATCTTTTCAATATTTGACACGACTATCGTTTGAGAATTAACTGTTACACCAAGCAAAGATAATACTTTGTAAATTATTTGATTAGTTTTTAAATCAATCGGTGAATTTTCTATAATTAAATCATAGGCTCGAAATCTCAATGGTCTTTTAGCAGCGATTTTTGAATCTAACTGCCTAATACTACCAGCTGCTAAATTACGAGGATTAGCGTAAAGTGGTAATCCTTCTTTTTTTCTAGCAAAATTAATTTTATCAAAATCTGATTTATATAAAATTATCTCGCCCCTAATTTCAATCCTACCAGTTAATAATCCTGGATAATCTGCAACTTCTCTTAATTTCAATGGAACACTCTCCATAGTTTTAATATTTTCGGTAACGTCTTCACCGACAAAACCATCTCCTCTGGTAACAGCTTGAATAAGATAACCATCTTGATATATTAACGAACAAGCCAATCCATCCATCTTTAAATCAATAAAAAATTCTTCTTTTAAGTTAAGTATAATTTTCTTTAATCGATTAATCCAAGCTATAATCTCAGATTCATCAAAAACGTCATTAATAGAAAGCATTCTTCTAGTATGTTCAACTGATTTAAAACCAGTTAAAACCTTTCCAGCTACTCGTTGAGTTGGACTATCAGGTGTTAACAACTCAGGAAATTCTGTCTCAAGTAATGATAATTCGTGTTTCAGACTATCGGCTACTGATTCAGACATAATAGATTTATCTAACACATGGTAATTATATCTATAATCATCAATTTGCTTTTTTAATAAATCTATTCTTTTTCTAGCCTGAGATTTATTCATTGTTTTAAATCTTGATACAAGTTATACAAATAACTATGTATTATCGGAATAATAATAATTGTTAGTAAATAAAAAATCCAACTAGCAAAATTACTAAACAATAAAATACTCGGGATCATAATAATTACTAAAAAGACAACAATCAGCAAAGGTAAAAATAAAATCTTGCGAAGCACTAAAAGCCGACGTTTACTGACTAAACGTTTAGCTTGCTTAAGAGCTGCTATTGGGTTGATATTTTGCTCAACTACAATATAAAGGGCAAAAATTGATGAACTTATCATATACAAAGACCAAAATAATAAACCTATAAAAAAAATGAACCAGCCGACTTGTTCGAAAGCATGAGCAGCAATACCATTAATTTTAACAATATTGTAAACAGACGCTCCAATAGTTGCTGGTAGAAGTTCCAAGGCCAAAATAAATAAAATTAATACAAATGGTACTATTGGATAAATACCTCGATAAATAGCATCCTTTACTTTAGGTATCTTGTCTTGATTAATCTGAATTAACGACCAAATCATTATCAAGCTAATAAAAATTAGTAAGAAAAAATTAAATGCTCCAGTTGATTGATTAACGTTATTGCTAGTAGTCGAACCGACTAGCAATAATAAGACAGTTAGACTAGAGTTAAACCGAGAATAAGTACCTGAAAATAAATGTTCAAACTGAGATTTTAAATTACTGACACTTAAATTACTTGAAAAACCTTTAACAAACAACAAGTTAAAAAATAAATACCAAAAAAGAAGTATTAACCAAAATTTTTTATTGTTCCAAAGCACCAAAAAAGCTTTTTTGGTAATAACTATTACCGAAGGTAACTCTTTAACGACAACTGCTTGTTTAGTAATTTCTTTATTGGCTAAACGTCTTAATTTTTTAGAAGGTTTAGAAATTATTTTTTTATTCTTTGACATTGTTTTTAAATATTAATCAGAAATTTCCATTTTCTGTAACCGAGCAATTCTTTGAGCTGTCGGTGGATGAGTTGAAAATAAATTAGTAATACCATGTCCTTTTAAAGGATTGGCAAAGAAAAAATGAGCAGTAGCAGTATTTTGTTTTTTCAGTGCACTACCAGTTCTCTCAATTTTTTGTAAAGCACTAATTAATCCTTCTGGATATCTAGTAGTAAAAGCCCCACTAGCATCCGCCAGATATTCTCTCTCTCTGGATATAGCTAACTGGATTAAACTAGCTATAATTGGAGCTAAAATTGCTGCTACGATACCTAAAATAACAAACGTTTGATTGTTTTCTTCTCTATCATTACCACCAAAAAAAGCGATGTTTATCATTATGTCAGCTAATAAAGATATAACAGCTGTCAAAGCGAAAGATATCATATTAACCCTCATGTCATAATTTTTAATATGTGACAATTCATGGGATAAAACAGCTTGTAATTCTTGATCATCCATAATATCTAATAATCCACTTGTGACGCAAACTGAAGATTTCTCAGGATTACGACCAGTGGCAAACGCATTAGGGGCAGGATCGTTAATAATATAAACTTTTGGTGTTGGCAAACCGTCAGTAATTGCTAAATTCTCGACAATTCTAAATAATCTAGGATTATCTTTACGATCTATTTGCTTGGCACCATTAACAGCCAACGACATTCTCGACCCTGCAAAATAGGAAAAAACAGCATAAATAGCCGAACCAATTAAAGCGCCATAAAATATCCCAGTACCCCCATTGAAATATTTAACAAATAACCAAATTATGACACCAATTAAAATTAAAAAGATGACCATTATGTATATAGTACGACGTTTATTGGCAGCTATTTGGCTATACATTATATTTAAAAACTTACATTAACTGGTTCTGCAACCTGAGCAGTCTCGGTATCACTCAATTCGAAATATTCTTTATCTGTCTTAAAACCAAGCATATTAGCGAAAACATTGGCCGGAAAAGTCTTTCGTCTAGTATTAAAATCTCTTACCATATTATTATAAAATCTTCTAGAAGCTTGGATTTTATCTTCCGTATCGGTCAACTGAGCTTGTAAATCTAAAAAGTTTTGATTAGCCTTCAAATCGGGATAATTCTCCGCCACCGCAAATAGACTCTTCATCGTAGCTTGGAATTGATTTTCTGCTTTAGCGGTCTCAGCTGGTCCTTGAGCATTAATAGTTTGAGCCCGAGCATTAGTTACATTTTGAAAAACACTGCTTTCATGCTTAGCATATCCTTTAACAGTACTAACTAAATTTGGTATTAAATCAGCACGTCTTTTAAGTTGAACGGTAATATCGCTCCAAGCTTCAATAGTACGTTGATTCATTCTAACTAATCCATTATAAAGCCCGATACAAATCCCAATTACTAATACCAATACAGCAAGGATTATATCAAGTGTAACATACGATAAAATTCCCATAACTTTGTCCTTTACATTAATTAGTTATACTCTAATTATACCAAAATTAATGAAAATGATTATTAAATTTTAAATTTAACCTCAACCATTTATAATTATTATCTATAAATGATTAAAAAAATAATTATTATTCTGGTACTTTTCATACTTATTAGTTGGAATATCTTTTTAAATATCAAAACACCGATCTACCCTTCCGTTAAAAATAATCTTATATCAATCCCAATATCTAATAATATTCATTGGCCAGCTGGAGGCGAAACAGCCTTAGGTATTCTTAATATGCCAAAAATCATTTCGCATGGAACATTAACAAAACTACCTATTGCTTCTACTGCTAAATTAATTACCGCCTTGTCTGTCTTATCTATTAAACCATTATCATTAAATCAAACTGGTCCAATAATCACCCTATCGGCTAATGACGTAGCAATTTATAATAATTATCTTAAAGAACAAGGTTCAGTCGTTAAAGTAGTTGCAGGTGAGACTATCAGCGAATATCAAGTGCTGGAAGCTATGTTATTGCCATCGGCAAATAATATGGCCGATTCTTTGGCCATTTGGGCATTTGGTTCTTTACCAAATTATGCTTCTTATGCCAACAAATATCTTCAAAAATTAGGTATTGATAATACCCATGTCGGTTTAGATGCTTCCGGATTTGATCCATCAACCACCTCAACTGCACCTGATTTAGTCAAAATCGGAGAGTTAGTTATGAAAAATCCAGTTTTAGCTCAAATCGTAGCAATGCCAACCGCCAATAATATACCGGTGGTCAACACTGTTCAAAATATCAACTTTTTACTTGGTTCTAATAACATTATTGGCATTAAAACTGGAAATACCAATCAAGCTGGTGGTGTATTTATTTCTGCTTCAAAAGTTTTAGTCAATGGAAAACTTAATTTTATCATTACAGCTCGACTTGGTGCCCCAGATTTATATATGGCCATGATGGAATCAAACAATTTAATCATCTCATCTCAAAAAAGTTTTATGGTGAGAGCAATTATTAACAGCAATCAAACCGTAGCTACTTACCACTTACCTTGGGGAGGACAAGTCAATGCCACGCCCCAAAAAACTATAACTACCACCACATGGTTATATAATTCTCAAAACGTAACGATTAATCTCAATCCGATCAAGATCTGGTCCACCAATCAATCAATTGGAACAGCTATTATAACTCAAAATAGTTTTCATAATTATCAAACAGATCATTTAAAATTGACCAAAAAAATAAAACCACCAATCTGGTGGTTAATATTTCACATCAATTTATAATTTTCTGGTGGGCAAGGAGGGACTCGAACCCTCAAGGTTGTTAAGACCAGTGGATTTTAAGTCCACCGCGTATACCAATTCCGCCACTCGCCCATTTATTATTAATAAAAATATATTAACATAAAACATTTGTTTTTTTAAAGTACATTTGGAGGCGCCTACCGGGTTTGAACCGGTGTAAAAGGTTTTGCAGACCTGTGCGTAACCACTCCGCCAAGGCGCCTTATTACTTTTTATAATAACAGAAAAATCTCTGCTATTAAGAATTAATTATTTAAATCTTAACCGATTGATTTAGTTCTCGATGAGTTATTTGTAATTGGTCTAAAAAATATAATCCATATTGCTTAATTAACTTATGGTCTAAACAAAAAATATCAATCGGTCTATAAAAAATTTTAGTTTTGTTAATTGGTATTATAACTAACTCACCTAAATACGGCGTTATTAGTTGAAAAGGTAAAAAAGTAGCTCCATAATCTTTTATAATAAGTTGGAGAATTAATTGAGGACTAGTTGAAAAAAAACTTTTATTAATCAATACATTTTCTTGAGAAAAAAAATCATCCACTATTTTAGCTGTATTAGAATTCAAATTATAACTTAGAAAATTGTTAACCAGATTATTTTTCAAATCTTGTAAGACTTTAACTTTATTTGTTTTGCTAGTAATAAAAACAAACGGCTCCAAGCTTGAACCGATTTGATAACTACCTTTAATCTCCTTAATTGATTTAGTAATACAAATAATATCAAGCTCTTGTCTGCTTAATTGGTTAATTAAACTACTAGAGTTATTAATAACTAAATTAATGTTGATCTGCTGAGATAATTGAGAAAAAAAATCATTTGACTGAATAAATAACGACTCTGCGATACTATCTATTAAACCAACTCTCAAGGTCTTTTTTTGGCTTTTACTAAGTTCTAAATCCAATTTTAAATTATCTATATTAAGTTTGGTTTTAAGAGCATGCTGATAAACGATCTGCCCTTCAGTTGTTAAGCTAAAACTTTTATGAGCTCGTTTAAGTAGTTCAGTATGAAAAGAATTTTCTAGCTTTTTAATAGCCACACTTAGAGCGGGTTGAGAAATATGTAATTTTTCAGATGCTACTGTAAAGCTACCCGAGTCAACTAAACAAACAAATTTGATCAAATCTTCATACATAAATAAAAGTTATACAAATATTAGCATAATCTATTGTTTATTTATAGATTAATTTACTACAATGGTTTAAAAAGGGGGTCATATGATAAAAGATCGACAAATAAAAATTGCTATTATTGGACTAGGAAATTGTGCTTCTTCCTTAATTCAAGGAATTTATTATTATAGAAACTCTAAAAAAGAAAAATTCATCCCAGGATTAATGCACATTAATTTTGGAGGGTACTACATAGATGATATTAAAATAGTTGCAGCTTTCGATGTGAACTCCAACAAAGTTGGTCTAGATGTTGCTGATGCTATCTATGCTAAACCCAACAATACAGTTGTATTTGCAAAAGTTCCAAAAATCGGTATTAAGGTTAGCAAAGGACCGATCCTAGACGGTGTCAATAAATATACTTCCGAACTAGTACCGGTCGACAATAGTCAAAAACAAGATGATGTCGTTGAGATTTTAAAAAAAAGTGGTGCTCAAATAGTAATTAATTATTTACCAGTCGGTTCTCAGAAAGCTACCGAATTTTATGCCAATGCAGCTATTGAAGCCGGGTGCGGATTTGTAAATTGTATCCCGGTTTTTATTGCTTCAGATAAAAAATGGGCCAAAAAATTTACTAATGCTGGATTACCGGTCATTGGTGATGATATTAAAGCTCAAGTAGGAGCAACTATAACTCATCGAGCTCTAGTCAGTTTATTTTTAGATCGGGGTATGAGAATCGAACGAACCTATCAACTTAATACTGGAGGGAACACTGATTTTCTAAATATGTTAGAAAGAGAAAGATTAGCTAGTAAAAAAATATCGAAAACCGAATCAGTTAGATCACTTATAGAGGCTAGAGGCCAAACTATTGCAGATAACAATATTCATATTGGTCCATCAGATTATGTTCCTTGGCAAAAAGATAATAAAATTTGTTTTCTACGGATCGAAAGTAAACACTTTGGCGATGTGCCTATGAATATTGAAGTTAGATTATCGGTTGAAGATTCACCCAATTCAGCCGGAGTAGCAATTGATTCTATTAGATGCATGAAATTAGCACTCGATCACAAATTAAAAGGTCCAATTATTGAGCCAGCGGCTTTTTTTCAAAAAAGACCACCACAACAATTTGACGATCGAATAGCAAAAAACATGGTCGAAGATTATATTAAAAAATATGCTAGAAAAAATTAAACAATCAGTTTAATTCCAAAATATTTTGACTACTAATATAACGATAATAGACTGTAGATGCCCCATAATAATAAAAGCCAAAATATATTGCAAAAGGAATTCCAACAATCGTTAAAGCCAGTATTAAAATTAAAATATTAACACCCAATATTTCGTATAATTTTAAGACGTTGTTTCGAGTATCATGCCAACAAGTTTTAATAGCAGAAATAGGATCCATATCTTTATCTATTACATAATAAACTGCTAAGTAAATCCTAGGAATTATGAAAAAAGCTGGAATTATTAAAAGGATTATCGAAGCTAAAAATATTATACTAAGGATAAAAGAACAAACAATTATGTTAATTACCTTTTTAAAAATAACGGTTAAGGTTTGATCAAGATTTATTTTATTAGCTTTAGATCCTTGTAAAATGACATAGAGTATCATATATTGAAAAATAATCAGAATAAACTCTACTAAATAATATACCGCTGAGTTACTAAAACTAGTTTTTGAGTGCTCGCTATATACTACGTATGCAATTTCTACAAAAGCAGCCAAAGCCATCAGCCCGATTATTAAATTTCTATTGTATTTAACAGCTGCTTTTGAAATACTATATATCTTAAAAGCACCTGGCCAATCACTACTAATGTTTTGATTTGGATTTACTATGTTATTTTTAGGCATATGATTACTACTTCGAACTATATCATACATAATTAAAATCATAAATTGTGAAAAAATCTTTAAAGTTCTAGGCTATACCCTAATTAAAATAACAGGCTTAAGTTGTATCGAAATGAGATACTTATATAGGACACTACGAGATTAAAAGCTGCCCGCATCAGATACTTATAGGTGTTGTAGTAGCGACTCTAATTTATTATTAGGCCTATACTTTTTTTCATAAATAGAAAACCAAATTATAATTCGATAAAACAGTCTTGATTGTCTATAAAGTTTATGCAGTTTTAGTAACCGGATATATGAAGCGGATAAATATGAAAAATGCCTATCGCAATCCAGAGAAAAAGGAAGGGCAATAAACTTCCAATGCTAATTAATATTATTATAATCAAAATATATCTAGTACTGGAAGAAGAAATAGATTTAGACAAATAATTATTAGAAGAACTATCTGTTATTTTACGGCGTAAGTTAATAATACGGCGAATCGTAAAATATAAAATTATCAATCCAATATAAGGTGATGATAAAAATAGATAAAAATTACTGAGCAAAACAGCACCCATTAGTGGATAAATTATAAAAATTGAACTTTTATGGTTAAGTTTTAATTTAAGTACCAAAAATTCAATAATCAATATTAACAAAAAAAATAAAAAACTAGGAGGTAACAACATACTACTAATTAAATTTAAAGGTTATTGCTTTGTTTACAGACACTTACATAAATATAACATAAGGTTTTGGATTTTTCGCCCAATATCATTTTAATATTAATAAAAAAATAAATTACACTCAAAGAAAAAGTATCAACTCCCTCCTAATTTTAGAAATCTTATTTCTGCCAGAAAAGACACCCAGTCTAAAGAAAATTTTTAAAGTTCTAGGGTATACCCTAATTAAAATAACAGGCTCGGATTGTATCAAAATGAAATACATGTCAACTGGGGACATTTTATAAAGCAAGATTCTTAAGTAGTATGATTTGTTTTATACAGTCATAACTCAGAAATTTATGACATACTACCCGTCATAATGCAAGAAAAAATTAATTTATAATGTCTAATAATTATTTAATATGAATAAAAAGATAGTGAGTTTAGTGTCCAAGCACCGGACATTGATAACAGTCGGGGTTGTAATCGTTATAGTCATTCTAGGTGGATATATTATACTGAACCCTCAGCCCACAAAATACACCTATATTACCCAACCAGTATCGGAAGGTACCCTTATTAATAGTGTATCTGGTACCGGCAATTTAATATATGGACAGTCGACAGCAATTAATTCACAAGTTGCTGGAACTATAACTACAATCAATGTAAAACCAGGAGATATGGTTACGCCAGGGACACCATTATATAGTATTTCCAACCCCAGCTTAAGCGTTACGGCAGATAAATTATACGCCAGTTATTTAAAAGACAAACAAATAGTATCGGGCGACCAAGTGACAATTAATCAAGATCAGAACAATTTATATAGTGCTAATGCTAATGTAACTACAGATCAACAACCCAACGCTACTTTATTACAACAACAATCATTAGCAAATGCACTACAACAACAATCGATAGACTTACAACAATTGACCACGGCCCAATTAGCATTGACTGCTGATCTAGCGACAGAACATGCCGATTGGAAAGCTTACATGGCACAGTTAACATCAATTTCTGATGAAAACATAGTTGCGTCCACTAATGGTATGGTGGCCAGTGTTAATATATCTCCTGGACAATATGTGTCAGGGTCATCAAGCGGAGCAGCAGCAACCAATAATCCTGATGTATTGATCGTTAATCCTTCTAATATAGAAGCATTAATTACTTTAAATGAGGTAGACGCCGCAAAAGTCCAAACTGGTCAAACAGTTCAATTAAGTTTTAATGCCATTCCAGGCCTTAATCTTACTGGAACCGTTACTTCGATCAACCCGATCGGTACTATTAGCCAAGGTGTGGTTACTTATAACGCAACAGTTGCTTTAAATCTAACTAATTCACAATTAAAAAGCGGAATGAGTGTTACAGCCAATATTACAACTGAAGTAAAAAATAATGTTTTAAGTGTACCTAGTATTGCTATTAAGAACAGTAACAACGGGGGCTCCTATGTTCAAATACTTAACAGCGGTAAACCGTTGGATGTAAATGTTCAGACTGGAATTGTGACTAACAATGGTACTGAGATAACAAGCGGTCTTAAGGCTGGCGAATCGGTCATAACTCAAATTATTTCAAATAAATTACCCCAATCACTAAATAATTCTCTAAACGGCAGTAACTTACTCAAAATTAATGGTGGTGGTCGCGGAGGCGGTAAGGCTCATGCAGGCAAACTATAACGATGAAAATTGCCACTAAATCATCTAAAAACCAAAATGAACTTCCTGTTATAAGTTGTCAGAACATTGTTAAAAAATACGGTAATCTTACTACTGAAGTTACAATTCTTGATAAAATCTCCAGATCGGAA
>JAJZCO010000013.1 GCA_021846095.1 bacterium
AATTCCCGCTGATGATGGTTGAGATGAATTGGTGTATCAACATAAATGGTTACAATATGTGCTCCTCGAGAACTATTTTTTAAATGTGGTACCCCATGATTAGACAGTTTAAAATCTGATCCATTCTGGGTACCGGCGGGGATTTTCATACGAATTAATCCATCGACCGTTAAAACATCTATTTCAGTGCCTAATGCAGCCGCAACCATATCAATATGCTCGTTACTTAAAATAAGGTCACCTTCTCTAGTAAAGTTTTTGTCTGCTTTAACTCTAACATTAACATACAGATCGCCTTTATGGCCACCGGAACTGGCTTCACCATGTTCCCGTAGTCGGATAACAGCACCATCGTCAATACCGGCGGGGATTTTTAAATCAATCTTTTGTTTTTTTAAAATAGTACCCTTACCCTTACAAACACTACATACTTTTTCAGGGATATTGCCTGATCCGTGGCAAGTTGGACAGATAGTGGCTTGTTGGATATTACCGAAAATTGTTTGGCTAACCGATACGACTTGACCTGATCCGTGACAAGTTGAACAAGTCTTCATCTCATAACCTGGTTCAACTGTCTTGCCACTACAATGATCACAAATATCATCTAAAGTTAGATTAACATCAACTGCTGTACCAAAAATAGCGTCCTTGAAAGATACTTCGATCTCAGTTTCAACATCGCGACCGCGTTGTTGACGATTGCTATTAGTTCTTGAAGAAGATTGTCCGCCGAAAAAACTATTAAAAATATCTCCAAATCCAAGATCACCAAAATCAAAATTAACATTTTGATTGCTAAAACCTCCAAAGCCACCACCAGATGACGAACCACCGACCCCAGCCTTGCCAAATTGATCGTATCTTTTTCTTTTTTCCGGATCCTTTAAAACTTCATAAGCTTCATTTAATTCTTTAAATTTAGCTTCATCACCACCTCTATCCGGATGATGTTTCACCGCTGCCGTTCGAAAGGCTTTTTTAATTTCATCGGCACTAGCAGATTTTGAAATACCTAAAATATCATAGTAGTCATCTTTAGCCATATAAATATGCTAGCCTGCCCTTTCTTTTTATATTAAACCGGTCTTAAACTTTATCTTTATCGACAACTTCACCTTCGATTGGCTCATCAGTCTTTTTATCGTCTTCTATTTGATCACCTGATTTATCGTCAGTAGTTTCTTCCTTAGCACTATTTTCGTACATTTTAGCACCAATTGGCATTAATTTGTCGTTTAATTCCTTAAGAGCAGATTCCAAAGAATCCTTGGAGGATGAGCTATCGGTGGCTATTTTCTTAGCAACCTCAGTTGCTTCAGTCAAAGTCTTAGTATCTTCTTCGCTTAGTTTATCTTTGTTATCATTAGCTAATTTCTCGGCTTGATAGATAGTACTGTCTAAAGTATTTCTAACTTCTACCGTTTCTTTACGAAGTTTATCTTCTTCGGCATGAGCTTCAGCTTCTTTGGCCATTTTTTCAACTTCAGTTTTATCAAGATTACCAGAGCCAGAAATAGTAATACTTTGCTCTTTTGAGGTACCTTTATCCTTAGCAGTAACATTTAAAATACCGTTGGCATCAATATTAAAGGTAACTTCAATTTGAGGAATACCACGAGGAGCTGGTGGAATACCATCGAGCACAAACCGACCCAGAGATTTATTACCATCAATCATGTCTCTTTCACCTTGAGCAACATGAATCTCTACCTGAGGCTGATTATCGGCAGCTGTTGAAAAAACTTCGCTCTTGGAGGTAGGTATAGTGGTATTACGTTCGATTAACTTTGTCATTACTCCACCCATCGTCTCAATACCTAGTGATAATGGGGTTACATCAAGCAATAAAACATCTTTGACATCTCCCTGTAAAACACCTCCTTGAATAGCAGCTCCTACCGCCACCACTTCATCGGGATTAACCCCTTTCATTGGATCTTTACCAAAAATCTGTTTAACTTTTTCCTGGACAGCTGGCATTCTAGTCATGCCACCAACCAAGACGACGGCATCAATGTCGCTAACCTTAAAACCGGAATCACTTAAAGCTTTTTTACAAGGATCAGCTGTTTTATTGATTAAATCAGTTACTAATTGTTCTAATTTAGCCCTAGTTAATTTATATTCAAAATGTTTTGGTCCTTCAGCGTCGGCTGTTAAGAACGGTAAATTAACATTAACTTCTTGAGCTGATGATAACTCAATTTTAGCTTTCTCAGCCTCATCACGTAATCTTTGCATGGCTGGTTTATCGTCACTAATATCGATACCATGCTCTTTTTTAAATTCTTCAGCAAAATGATTAATAATAACTCGATCGAAATCTGCTCCACCTAAATGAGTATCACCATTAGTAGATTTAACTTCAAAAACACCATCACCGAGCTCCAAAATTGACACATCAAAGGTTCCACCACCTAAATCATAAACAGCAATTTTTTCATCTTTTTTACTATCCTTATCTAATCCATAGGCTAAAGCAGCGGCAGTTGGCTCATTAATAATACGTTTAACTTCTAAACCAGCAATTTTTCCAGCATCTTTAGTGGCTTGTCGTTGACTATCATCAAAATAAGCCGGAACCGTAATAACAGCTTCAGAAACTTTATCACCTAAAAATGCTTCGGCGTCGGCTTTTAACTTAGTCAAAATCATAGCACTAATCTCTTCGGGGCTATATTCTTTATCGGCCATTTTAACTTTAACCGAATTACCACTCTTAATGATTTCATAACCCATTAATTTAAGATCTCTTTGAACTTCGCTATCATTCCAATTACGACCAATTAAACGTTTGACTTCATATATCGTATTTTTAGCATTAGTAACTTGTTGGCGTCTAGCAACTTGACCGACTAATCTTTCATTATTTTTATTAACAGCTACTACTGAAGGTGTAGTTCTATTACCTTCACTATTAGCAATAATTTCCGGTTTACCGGACTGCATTACTGCCATGGCAGAATTAGTTGTTCCTAGATCGATTCCAATAATTTTACTCATAAATTTTTTTCTCCTTTTTCTATAATAACTGCAAAATTTTATACTATTTAAGCAAACTTCATCTATCAGCGCTTAACATAATTACATAATAAAAAATTAGCACTCTAATGTCAAGAGTGCTAATTACAATTATATTTCACTAACCTTTTTCACTTTAACCATGGCTGGACGGATAACTTGATCATTTATCTTATAACCAGCTCTAAGTTCCTCACTAATTACCTCGAAGTCACCCTCATCACCTTCTACGGTAACAGCATCATGAAAAATGGGATTAAATTCATGTCCAAGTGTTGGTATTTTTTCAACACCTAAATTTACTAATATTTCATCGAATTGTTTAACAATCCCCTCTATACCCTTAATATAGGCATCATCAGCCAGATTAGCTGGAACATGCTTAAGGGCTCTATCAAAGTTATCAACAACCGGTAAGAAACTATTTATGATTGATGCTTTATGAAAACTAGCTAATTTTGATTTTTCTTCTTCCATCCGACGTCTAATATTAATCGCATCGGCTCTTTCCCTTTTCAAAGCTTCTGATAATTCTTCAATTTGACTCTTTAGCTGTTGTTCCGGGCTATCGCTATGACCACTTTTAATATTTTTTTTAGTTTCTGACATTTATTATCTCCTTAGTATTGAAATTTATAAAACTTCTTCTAATTCTTGACCGGCTCGCCGAACTAAAGACATAACTTCTTTGTAACTCTGTCTAGTTGGTCCTAGCATACCGATATAACTTTTGTCGGAATATGGCCCCCGAAAACGACTAATGATTAGACTGCAACCGGCGGATCGACCAATCGGATTTTCTGATCCGATATAAACACTAAGAGGTTCATTGGGAGCTGCTTCTTTGATCCAGGGTTCTAAATTATCAAGCAACCGAGCAACTTGCATAACTTGCTCACCATTAATAAATTCTGGCTGACCAAATAAATTACTAAGACCGCTCATGTAAAGTTGGTTACCAATCGTAGCAATGCCAAGATTATGAGTCAATTCAACCAAAGTATCAACGGCATTACGAATCATTCTTTCTGGGGCACCAGCATGAGCTACGCGAGAAGCCAAAGCATTATTAGCCCTCGATTTATCAGCTACAACAGAATTTTCAGCATTAATCTGATTAACATAAAATCGATAACCTTTATCAGTTGGGATTCGACCAGCGCTAGTGTGGGGTTGAGTTATATATCCAGCCGTTTCAAGATCGAACATATCAGATCGAATAGTAGCTGAGGAAACATTAAAAACTTTAGCTAGTAAATTACTACCAACTGGGCTAGCTACTTCAGCATATTGTTCAACAATGGCACTTAAAATATTTTTTTGACGCTCAGTCATAGCAATAATGACTTTCTTATTTAATAATTTTACTGTTGTTATTATATTATTATTAGCACTCAAGTGTCAAGAGTGCCAAACTGATTAACATACTGCCTTGTTTGAAGTAATAAAGTGCTGAGCAGTTCTATTTTAATAGAACTATTTTTATGATTATCGACATTGCTTCGACAAAGCTGATCAACTAACGTCACTGTCGACTTAAAATCATTATTGATAATAATTTGAAAATTAGGCTGGTACAAACATTTATCGAAAATATCAATGGCTGTTTTCATCCGTCTAATTATCTCATCTTTCGAAATTACGTCTCGACTAGTTAATCTTTCTAACCAAATCTCAAAACTTGGAGGTAAAATTATAAAACATTTGGCATCTGGCTTAATAGCTAAAACGCTATCAACGCCTCCTAAGTCAATGTCAGAAACAGCAATTTTAAGAGATTTTTGAGCCTTTTTTAATTCTCGGACACTAATACCTGAAACTTGTTGATTATGAATAATTTCAGCTTCCAAATAAAGTCCTTTTTTCAAGTCAGTTAAAAAATCTTCCTCCTTGCGAAACCAATATTCAATTCCATTTTGTTCTAAAATTCCGTCATTAAATCGTGGTTGTCTAGTAGTATCAGAAACGATAAAATGATAGCCATTTAATTTTTGTAACTCTTTAATGATAGTACTTCTACCGGCTGCACTTGGTCCTAAAAATAGACAAAAATTGACATCATTTAATATTTTACGAGTAGAATCAGATGGCTGATATGATTTCAAAATATCTTTAAATTGATCGATAAACTGTAATTGATTGACCATCAAATCACTCAGTCCCTTCTCAACATAATAGTAAAAGCTTCCGATGGAATATCTATCTTACCAAAACGCTTCATTTTAGCCTTACCTTTTTTCTGTTTGGCTAAAACTTTTTTCTTTCGAGTTACATCACCACCATAAAGACCAGTCGTAACATCCTTACGATAGGCTGAAATATCTTCTCTAGCGATAAATTTACCACCAACACCGGCCTGAATCGATACTTGAAAATTTTGTCTAGGAATAACTGTTTTTAATTTTTCAACAATCATTCGACCTAATCTAAGAGATTCAGTGCGGTGGACAATCAAAGAAAGAGCATCTATTCGCTCACCGGCCACATAAAAATCAAGTCTAACAAGATTTTCGATTCTATAATCAATCAGATCATAATTAAATGAGCCATACCCACTAGTAATACTTTTCAAGGAATCATAAAAATCTGTCAACATATTAGCCAATGGGGCTTCAAAGTTAACAACGGCTTGATCTTCCATATAATTAATACTCTTTTGCAAACCACGGTTTTGAATAATCAATTGGATGATTGAACCAACATATTTAACTGGAGCTACAATCTCTCCAGCAATCCATGGCTCATGTATCTCCAAAACTTGAGCGATATCAGGCAATTCACTGGCACTTTTTATTTCTATCGTTTGACCATTAGTTAATTTAATATGATAATCAGTCGACGGATTCGTAACAATTAAATCCAAGCCATATTCTCGCATGAATCTTTCTTTAATAATTTCTAAGTGTAATAAACCTAAAAATCCTATTCTAATGCCAAAACCAAGTACTGGTGAATTCTCTAAAGTAAACTGTAAGGCCGAATCGCTGAGACTTAATTTTTCAATAGCATCCTTAAGATCCTGATATTGTTCATTACTTTCTGGGAAAAACCCAGCAAAAACAAATGGTTTTACTTCCTTATATCCTGGTAATGGATCTTTGGCCGGACCAATAGTTAATGTCACGGTATCGCCGACCTTAGCTTGTTTAGTAGATTTAAAATTAGTTACTACATAACCTATTTCACCAGTATTTAATTTCGCTAAGGCCGACATATGAGGTTTCAAGGCACCAACTTCTAATGCAATACCGATGGCTTGAGATGACATTATAGTAATAGAATCATTCAATTTTAAACTACCCTCGAAAACTCGTAAATACAGAATTACCCCACGATATTCATCATAATATGAATCAAAAATTAAGGCTTTTAATGGTCCAGGGGTTAAATCTTGAGGAGGTGGAATAGTAGATACAACTTTTTCTAAAATTTGCTCAACACCTAAGCCAGTTTTAGCTGATATCTTAATAATGTCATCTTCTCGACAACCCAACAGATTTATAATATCCTTTGATACTTTAAAAATATCGGCAGCTGGCAAATCAATTTTATTGATGACCGGTATAATAACTAAACCAGCGGCAATTGCCAAATAAACATTGGCTAATGTTTGAGCTTGAATACCTTGAGAAGCATCGACAACTAATATAGCTCCCTCGCAAGCGGCTAAAGAGCGAGACACTTCATAGCTAAAATCAACATGACCCGGTGTATCGATTAAATTAAGTTCATAATCAAGGTACTTCATTCTGACTGGTGCCAACTTAATAGTAATACCTTTTTCTCTCTCTAAATCCATTTTATCTAAAACCTGGTTTTTCATGTCGCGCTTGCTAATCGTACCAGTCAACTCTAACAATCTATCCGCTAAAGTAGACTTACCATGATCAATATGAGCGATAATACAAAAATTTCTAATCTTAGAGTTATTCATAGAATTAATTCCTAGAGATCAATCTTAATTGGCTTTAATATTATCTTAATAGCTCTTCGTAGCAAAGGTCGAACTTCATCTAAATCAAATAAGGATGACATTCCAATATGGACTAAAAACGTCACAGAAGTAATCAAAACCAATTTACCACCTAAGGTAATAATACCTTTATCGTTATAACCGAGCGGATAAAGACTAATCATAATGTATCCAGCAATTACACTAAACCCAGTAACTGAAACTATTCGAGCAATACCGCTCCAAAAATTTAAATTAAATACTTCATGATCTTTAAAAATCATAATAATAGTTAATATTGATACTTCAGTACTGGCAACAATCGACTGAGCTAATGCTAGCCCAGCCACACCATATTGAGATGGTTGAGCTAAATATAAGGCAAGGATAATATTTAGAGCAATAGCGAAAATCGACACAAAAAGGGGTGTTTTAGTATCCTTATGAGAATAAAACCATCGAGAAATAATAGCGTAAATTATTCGAGCAAAGATAGCAAAAGTTAAAAAACCAAAAATAATAGCGATCTGTTCATCGCCACTAGTATAGATCAATCTGGCGAGATATCCTCGACAATAATATGCCACAACACAAACCGGGGCACTGACCCAAACCATGGTTCGAAGAATTTGTTGAAAATCTTTTCTAAATAAATCTGGTCTGTTCTGAGAAAGTCTCAAATTTAATCTCGGAAAGGCAGCTGTAGCAATAGTTGTACCGATTAATAATATCGGAGCCGTCGACAAAATATAGGCATTAGCATAATTTGATATCGCGCCGGCTCCAAGTCCACTAGCGATATGAGTTTCAACAATTTCTTCTACCTGATCAATACCTTGATCTAATGATCGTGGTGGTAAATTTTTTAAAACTTTTCTAAAATCACTTGATCGCCAAATGATTTTTGGACGCCAATAATAATGTGTTTTTACTAAACCGAAAAAAACTATTATAAGTTGTACGATACCACCGATTAAAGCACCTAGACCAAGACCAACTAATCCAATATTGTGTCGGAAGATATAGATACTGGCAATGATAGATAGGTTATAAAAAATCGGAGCAATAGCATAAAAGAAAAAACGGCCAATAGTTTGCTGAACACTGGTTAAAATTCCAGAAATAGTAAAAAGTAACGGATTAAATGCTAGTAATTTCATGATAGTAGCGGCCGTATTTATTTCATCTGGAGGTAAATGAGGGGCAACAACATGAGCAATCAAAGGTTTCGCAAAAACTAATATAATTATTGCGACAATTAACATTATTATAGCTAAAAAATTAAGTAAAGAATTAGACAATTCCCACATTGCACGAGAGGCACCCTGATGGAACCGATCAGTTAAAACTGGTATAAAAGCAACCCCTAATGCTCCAGCAGAGAGAGTAAAAAAGAAAAGATCAGGAATATTAAAAGCGGCAAAATAAGCATCTGTACTATTGGGACCGACTAAGGGAAAATTAGCGTTAACTAATTTAGTTCTTAAAAACCCAAGTATTTGACCAAATAAAGCAGCCCCAATTAATAAAAAAGCGGCTGAACTAACCGACCCGATTTTTTTCCTTGAAACAGATTGAGTATTTTCCATAATTTTTCTTAATCACTTAAGTATAAAATAGATAACCGACTATATCCATCAAATATTATTTCAGTTTATTTATATGAATAAAATATCTTAATAAAGCACGGCAGATTTCGGTAATTTTGAACCAACTAAAATCTCAGCCACTTCGTCAGAATCAATTGTTTCTTTTTCTATCAAAGCATCTTTTAATTTATCAAGATAACTTAAATTAGCCTTAATAACTGCTCTAGCTCTATTAGCTGCTTCGACAATTAAACTTTCAATTTCTTCATCAATTATCTTAGCTGTCGCATCAGAGTATTCTCTTTCATGAACCAGTCGATCAATCATCATACCATCATCAACTTTAAAAACCTGATCACGAAGTTTAGTCCCCATACCTTGATTTATGATCATATCTCGAGCTAATTCACTAGCTCCTTGTAAATCGGAACCGGCTCCGGTTGTAATTCGATCTGGACCTAATATAATTTCTTCGGCAATCCGACCCCCCAGCCCTCTAGCTAATATATCTTTAAACTGGATTAATGAACTATAAGCTCTATCTTCTGGTGGAATGAACCAAGTCACTCCTCCCGTGCCACCACGCGGAATGATTGTCACTTTATGGACCGGATCACTGTCAGGTAAAATATGCCCTACTAAAGCATGCCCAGCTTCATGATAAGCAGTTGTAATCTTATCCGATTCATTCATAATTTTATTTTTTCTTTCGGGTCCAATTGCTACTCGCTCAAAAGCATCAGTAACATCTTGTTGCAAAATTTCATTATGAGAATTACGAGCTGCAATAATAGCCGATTCATTAGCAATATTAGCTAGATCAGCCCCTGAAAAACCAGCACTCTTAGCAGCTAATGCATCTAAATCAGAATGTTTAGTTAACGGTTTATTTTTAAAATGAAGTTTCAAGATAGCTTCACGATCCTTTCTATCCGGCAAAGAAATACTAACCCTTCGATCAAAACGACCCGGACGAAGCAAGGCTGGATCTAAAACGTCGGCTCGGTTAGTGGCAGCCAAGACTATAACACTTTGACCTTGTTCAAAACCATCCATCTCAACTAAAATTTGATTCAATGTTTGTTCTCTTTCATCATGACCACCACCCATGCCACTACCTCGTTTTCTACCAACAGCATCGATTTCATCAACGAAAATTATACAAGGTGAGTTCTTCTTAGCCTTAGCAAATAAATCCCGTACTCTAGAAGCTCCAACACCAACAAACATTTCAACAAATTCTGAACCCGATATACTGAAAAAAGGTACATTAGCCTCGCCGGCTGTGGCCCTTGCTAACATTGTTTTACCGGTTCCAGGTGGACCAATCAATAAAACTCCTTTGGGAATTTTAGCACCTAAACTAGCATACTTTTTAGGAAACTTAAGAAATTCAACCACTTCCTCTAAATCTTGTTTAGCCTCAGCCGATCCAGCAATATCCTTAAATATTATCTTATCTTTTTCATTGCCATACAGCCTAGCCTTACTTTTACCAAAACTTAATGCTTGATTACCCTGACCTTGAGCACTTTTTAATATAAAAAATAAAATTCCAGCGATAGCTAAAATTGGCAAAACAGATTCAGCAATACTTACCCAAGCTGAAGTCGAGCTACTCTGAGGCTTATAATCGATCTGAACTTTGGAATAGTTAATACCTAGACTCTTAAGGCTAACATTAGGATCGGTATAACTCTTAATTGTTACCTTGTTACTATTTTTAGGAATAATATCGATTTCATTGCTATTGTTATTAACTGTAATACTTTTATACTGACCGTCATTTGCGGCCGTAATAACTTGAGTGATCGGAATAGTTTTAATATTTGATGTATTTTGTTTAGAAGAAGCAAATAAAGCTACCCCAAACATTATTACTAAGACAATAAAAACGATATTCTTAAGATTACGTCTATTGTTCAAATTTTTTTTAGAATTGATATTAAGTGGTTTCCTATCCATATAGATTTAGATTATACCCTATTAATAATGCCTTGACTAGCGCTCAATATGTTTGAGTGCCAAATATTGTTTAGTGACCAGT
>JAJZCO010000014.1 GCA_021846095.1 bacterium
CGCTATTAAGGAAAAACTAAATATTTCTTTAGCTGAAGCTGGTTTAATAAAAACAAAATATGGTTTGCAAGTCAGTAAAAAACAATCTCTGATAAAAGAAGCCCTTCAACCCATCTTAAACGGAGTTATCAAAGAAGTGGAACGAATGATGCGATATTACGAAGAAAGATATGGTAACGTTAGACCAATTAATCAAATAGTCCTACTTGGTGGCGGAGCTAATATGCCCGGTTTAGGCGATTATCTAACTAATTCAATCCGTTTACCAGTTAGACACACTGATCCCTGGCAATATATCGATTTTAAAGGATTACAACCACCAAGTGTAGCCGATAAACCGATGTATGCAACTGTAGCCGGTTTAGCACTTACAAATCCAAAAAAGGTTTTTAATAATGATTAATCTTCTACCCCCTACAATAAAGAAAGATTACATTTATGCTAAAAGAAACACTGGTATTCGAAAATGGATACTCATCTCATTAGTTAGTTTTATGGGATTAATACTTATTACAACATACGGTTTAATTTTATTCAAAACATCAGCAATCAATGATAAAAAACAAATATCATCATTACAACACAAATTAAATGCAGAAAATATTGGTAAAACCAATACTCAAATCCAGAATTTTACTAACACTTTTAATTTAGTCAGCAAAGTACTGGGTCAGGAAGTGTTATTTTCTAAATTAATTACTGCTATCGGATCCGCTATGCCTGCTGGAACGGCTTTAACTGGACTGAGTATTAATAATACTTCTACTGGTATCAACTTAACGGCTGGAGCAACAAACTATACCACTGCGACTCAAATACAAGTTAATTTAAGTGATCCAAATCGAAATTTATTTAAAAATGTCGACATCGTATCGATTAATAACACCGGGACATCATCAACCTCTAATCAATATTTGTTTACGGTTTCATTAAGGGCGCTATTCAATAATACCAATCAATTTTTATTAATTAATCAAGGTATTAAATAATGTCTTCTCACCAAAAAATCTATTATATCATGACAACTATCTTGATAATTTGCTTATTTGGTTCCGTTGGTATAACTTACGAAATGAGTGGTTTATTAAATAGCCAATCTAAACAATTAAATGTTGATCAAGTTCAAATTAACAACTTAAATAGTCAACAACTAAGTCTAATTAACGCAAAATCTGAAATAAAAAAATATTCTTCACTTTATAACATTGCTCAATCTGTTGTACCACAAAATAAGGATCAAACTCAAACCGTCAGACAAATTGTTAATATTGCTGCTAATAATAACGTAGTGATAGGCTCTATTACTTTTCCGTCCTCTAACCTCGGCAATACCATTGGATCAAGTATTACTGGATCAACAACTACCTCCACTTCACCACTATATAATCCTAACTTATCTCAGTTAGTTCAAGTACCGAATATTCCAGGTGTTTATAGCTTACCGATTACTATTGTCAGTTCTACTCAACTTGGGCAATTAGCTACATTCGGTCAATTTATTGGTTTTTTGCAAGGACTTGAAAATAATCGTCAAACCGCTCAAGTTACCTCTTTACTCATTACTCCTAACCCGCAAAACACTAATTTAGTTTCATTCACGATATCTTTAAATATTTACATTAAACCGAGAAATTAATTATGGTAAAAAATATTTCATTAGAAGGTCAGTTAAACTTATTAAAAAAGAATCTAATAACACTAAACAAATATAAATTATTTATTTACATCGTTTTTGTCTTAATTTTATACGGATTTTTAATACTTAAAATTAATACTTTGGATCAATTTGTAGTTTCTAACAATTCTAGTTCTCAAATTTCCGGCACAACTACTCCACAACATTTAAATCAAGCCGTGATTGATCAACTTCAGCAACTTCAGAATAATAACGTTACAGTTCAAACTCTATTTGAACAGGCCCGTAATAATCCTTTTTAAGGACTAAATTAAATTAATCTGATCATTATTATTGGTTGATATATTTTGTTTAATACCTAAGTGGCTATATGCTTTAGCAGTAGCTTTACGACCTCGCGGTGTTCTTTCTAGTAGTCCAATCTGCATTAAATATGGTTCAAAAAAATCTTCAATAGTGGTATTTTCTTCAGATGTTAATGCCGCTAGAGTATCTAATCCAACTGGTCCGCCGCTATAGTTATTAATAATTGCCGACAATAACATTCTATCAGCAGTATCTAAACCAAGTTCATCGATATCAAGTAATTTTAAGGCATCATCGGAAATATCGAGAGTAATAATACCTTGACCATGAACCTCAGCATAATCCCTAACTCTTTTTAATATTCTATTAGAAATTCGAGGAGTTAATCTTGATCTTTTAGCTAACTCGACTGCTGCTAAATCATCGATCTTAACATTTAATATGTTAGCAGCTCTTTTGATGATTTGTTCAATTTCTAAAGGAGTATAGAACTCAAGACGATGAATAATACCAAATCTATCTCGTAAAGGAGCCGACAAAGAGCCTGTTCTAGTCGTCGCACCAATTATCGTAAACTTAGGTAAATCTAATCTTAAACTTCGAGCACTCGGACCTTTACCCAGCATAATATCTAATTTAAAATCTTCCATGGCACTATATAAAACTTCTTCAACATTTCGATTAATTCGATGGATCTCATCGATAAATAAAATATCACCATCCGATAAATTAGTTAGTAAACTAGCAAGGTCTCCAGACCTTTCAATTGCTGGTCCACTAGTAATTCTAATTTGAGCCATCATTTCATTAGCAATAACGTTAGCCATAGTCGTTTTACCTAATCCAGGTGGACCATATAATAAAACATGGTCGAGTGGTTCGTTGCGTTTTTTAGCGGCCTTAATTGAAAGTTGTAAATTCTTTTTGAGTCTATCTTGACCAATATAACTAGAAAAATCTTTCGGTCTTAGATTATTATCAATTTCGACTTCTTTTGGTTCATCGCTTTCAGTATTAATTGGACTAATTATTCGATCTATCATCTTTAAATAGTATACCTTATATATAACTACACAACATCAACCCGAATTTTATTATAAATTCAAATGTATTAAAAACTTTTTAAAGCTAGTTTTATTCTATCTTCGGGAGATAGCTTGTTATCAATTTGGGCTAAAGCCTTCAAAGCATCATTAGTCGAATACCCCAGCGCCACTAAACCCTGTAAAGCTTCATCATCATTAATTGAATTATCGGTCAAAAAACTAGTTCCATTTTCACCAACAACAACTAAACCAACCTTATCCTTCAATTCAACGATGATTCTCTCTGCAACTTTTTTACCAATTCCACTTGCCTGTTTAATGTAGATCACATTCGACTGGGCAATGGCTTTTTTAATTTCTTCAATAGACCCAATATTTAATATATTAATAGCCATTTTGGGACCAACTCCAGAAACATTTAATAATTGCTCAAAAAAAGTTTTACCAGCTATATTAATAAAACCATACAAATCATGGGATTGTTCCCTGATATGTTCATAAATATATAATTTTATTTCATCACCGATCTTAATATTAATTCGGTCGAAACGGCTAATTAACACCCCATAACCGATTCCCTGCACTTCAATAATAATATCTTCATTAAAGCCAGTTTCAATTTTGCCCGTTAAACTTGCTATCATATCACTTAGATTATCACAGATTCTATTTATCTTTATATCTTGATGACATGCCATGAGTAATAGCAGCCGCCAAAGCATCGGCACAGTCATCAGGCTTTGGAATGATAGAAAGACCTAATATTACCTTTACCATTTCTTGAATTTGTTTTTTTTCAGCTCGACCGTAACCAGTCATTGCCTGTTTAATTTGCAAAGGCGTATATTCGAAAATTTTTAAATTGGCCTGAATACCTGCCAATAATACAACTCCGCGGGCTTGAGAGACTGTCATAGCTGTTGTTACATTTTGGGCAAAAAACAATTTTTCTACCGACATAATATCGGCGGTTACGTCCTTAATAATATTTGATAACTCTAAAAATATAGTCAATAATCTAGTCGCTTCATCTTCTTTAGCTGATGTTCGGATTACACCAGCATCGACTAGTTTAAATTTCCCCAAATTGCTATCAATAACCCCAAAACCTAAAATACCAGTACCAGGATCAATGCCAATAATACGCATAAGTACCGACTATAAAGTTTCCATAACAGAATCTGCTATTTCAAAATTAACAAAAATATTATCAACCTCATCTATTTCTTCTAGTGCAGTCATTAATCGTAAAATTTTACCCGCTAAAATTGTATCGTTAACCTCAATTGTTTGTTTTGGTAAATAAGTTAGCTCGGCATCTGTAACTTCGATAGACATTTCTCTTAATTTATCACGCACTTCAGCCAATGCCTTTGGATTAGTATAAATTATCAGCTCATTATTTTCTTCCAAAACGTCTTCAGCCCCGGCTTCAATAATTGGTAATAATAAATCATCGATTTGGCCATTAACTTTAATTAAACCTCTGTAATTAAATTGAAAAACTACCGACCCTTTATCAGCGATTGATCCACCATGTTTCGAAAAAGCTAACCTAACTTCAGGATATGTTCGATTAATATTATCAGTCGTGACACTTACCAAAATAGCAACACCATTAGGTCCATATCCCTCGTATAATACTTCCGTTAAAACTGCCTCATTCTTATCTGAAACGCGATCAATTGCCCGTTGAATATTAGCCATAGGCATATTATTTGATTTAGCCTTATCAATAGCTAATCTTAAAGTAAAATTAGTATCCGGGTCTGTGCCACTACGAGCAGCGAGCGCTAGAGCGTTTCCAAGTTTAGTAAAAATAGCTCCTTTAGCAGCATCTTTTACCCCTTTTTGTCTTTTAATTGTTGACCATTTAGAATGTCCTGACATTACAAATTCTATCTATATTAAGGTTTAATTATCTGTTATTATAACATTTTTTTAAAAACCAAAGATTGACTTTTTTTGATTTTTCAAGATAATTAAAGAAGTTATTTCGGAAATTTCAATAATATCCAATTAACCTTGAGGGCCCATAGCTCAGCCGGTTAGAGCACCTGCCTTTTAAGCAGGGTGTCGTGGGTTCAAGTCCCACTGGGCCCTCCAAGACATCACTTACAGATACAAATTAAAGTCACACTGTTTGTGACTTTTTGTTTTACAGAGGTAAAGTATATAAAGTATCATATGGACATATGCTAGACGAGAATTCTATAAAGGAAAAAGCATCTAGAGATGGTATTACTCATATATCTACTGGAGTTGCTATTGTTAAAGATGGCAAGATTCTGTAAGTACGTCGCTCAGTTGATGATTTTCTTGGAGGTTATTATGAACTGCCTGGCGGGGGCGTTGACGATGGAGAAATAATTGAACAAACTGCTATGCGAGAAGTTAAAGAAGAAACAGGGTTAGTGCCATCAAGAGTCATTACAGTGTTCAAGGGTTTCGATTACACGACTGATAAAAAACCTCTTGTAAGACAAATAAATTTACTGATGGAAGTCAAACCAGTAAAAGTTAAATTAAGCGCTGAACATGATGACTATTTATGGGCAAAAGAAGATGAATTAGAAGATATAAAGATGACTGAAAACATGGCTGACTGTATTAAAGATGCATTTAATAAAATAGCTACTTAGTTTGCAATCAGCAACTGCAATCTATGTTTTGTCTTTAGACCAATTTTTGAACTCTTCTACATTCTTTACGTTATTTCTTAGAACTGCTAAATAAATATCATAACTATCTGCATTTATTGCTCCATCATTTCTAGCTGTTTTCAGTTTAAGAATTAGCTTCTTATTTTCATCATTAAGATTGTCTTTTATCCAGTCATTATTGACCCTAAGAGTATCCTCTTGCCCAAACCATATATCCACTTTCCACCTACTACTAAAAAAATCACTTTTTACACCCACGTAATATGCCTTAGGAAAACCTGGGTGATTTTTAGAACTATGCTTTACAAAGTCATAATATAAGTACCCATTCCAATAGTTTTGTTTAATTAGTTGGTTTAATGCATCTAAAGCAGCAGCTTTAGCTTTATCTTTAGGCAATATTACATATATGTCTAGGTCTGGACCTAGCATTAAGTTGTAATCATAGCTCCCAACTATCTTGACTTTACCTAACCTAGAAAGTAGGGAATAAATTTGCGAATAATCTAGAAGCTTATCTGCCTCTTCATGCCACATTCTTGATAAAGTTAAAGTGTCAATTTGTACCATATTAATATTTTACAAGCTTGAGGGTAAAACTCCCATTAGGAATATATTGCATTTAATCTTTTCTTACTAAGCCGCTCTTGCCTATATTGGTTATCCAGAAGCACTCTCCATCTAAGAAGTTCTTCAACAAAAATATATAACTTATTTCTTTGCTGGACCTCCAAGAAACTTCTTACAGATACGAACTTAAGTCACATTATTTGTGGCTTTTTTTTATAGAGGTAAGGTATATAAAGTACTATAATAGTAGGAACATGAAGCAATTTATCAAACTCCCCAAACTGTCAAAAGATGACCAAGTTGCTGTTATTTCACCATCAGCAGGTCTACCAGCCATTTTCCCTTGGGTTCAAGACTTGGGGTTAGAACGACTACGAAACATCTTTGGCTTAACACCGATTGAGTACCCGACCACACGTACTATGAATGCACCTCTTAAAGATCGGGCTAGAGATATAATGGCAGCCTTTGCTGACCCAAAAAACAAAGCAGTATTTACGTCAATTGGTGGCTTAGACCAAATAAAGTTACTCAAGTATTTAGACCCGCAAGTTTTTTTAGATAATCCTAAGCCTTTCTTCGGCTATAGCGATAATACTCACCTACATAACTTCTTGTGGAATTTAGGTATACCGAGTTACTATGGCGCAGCCATAATGACTCAGCTAGCATTTCAGGGCCAAATGAACGATATGACAATTAATTCACTTAATCATGCTCTTTTCGATGAGGGGGAGTTTGAGCTTGAAATTTCCGAACAATACAGCGATATAGGTCTAAACTGGTCTAATAAAGAAAATTTATCAAAAACTCGCAAGATGGAGCCGAATGATGGCTTATTTTGGGATGGTGGCATAAATGTAGAAGGCATATTGTGGGGAGGCTGTCTTGATAGTATGGTTGTTCAAACTGCAGCAGAAAGATTTCTACCAAAAACTCAAGACCTTGAAGGCACAGTTCTATTTATTGAAACATCTGAGGATATGCCTGAACATTGGATTGTTGAGTACGTATTAACTGGTTTTGGTGAAAGAGGTTGGTTTGATAAGTTTCAAGCTGTTTTAGTCGGTAGGCCAAAGGCTTGGGAGTTTGATAAACAAAATGACACGAAGACAAAAGCTGAGTATCGTCAGCAGCAAAGAAAAACTGTACTTAAAACAGTACGTGAATATAATAAATCTATTCCTGTGGTTCAAAACTTAGACTTTGGACACACCGACCCTCAAGTTGTATTACCGAATGGTGGTAAAGTTAAGATAAATTCAACTGATAAAAAAATAAGCTTAAATTATTAAAACAAGTACATAACCTCTACTAGGAATATATTGAACTTAATCTTCTCTTACTAAGTTGTTCTTGCCTGTATAGATTATCCAGAAGCACTCTTCACCTAAGAAGTTCTTCAACAAAAATATATAACTTACTTCCTTGCTGGACCTCCATCAAGAGTATGATTAGATACTGACTAGCATAAGGTCAGGTATATGTTCAAAACCTTTATCGAGTGTTAACAGCTTGTTGTCTAACATCAGAGCAATAGCTGCTATCCACATATCGTTTGTACCGATTGGTTTGCCTTTAGCACGAAGGCTAAGATAAATTTCTGCATATATTTTGGTAGCACCATCAGATATGGTTTCTATGGATACATTCGGACTATCTAAAAACCTCTGCAACAAATCTTCATTTACTTTACGTTGACTACCAGCTGCAAAACCCGCCCTTAGTTCCCCGATTACAATACTAGGAACTACAATATCTATTTCAGCTTTAAACCAGTCTCGTAAGCGATCATCACCCCTGTTAAAAGCAGAATAGGCACTAGTGTCCAATGTAAATGATTGCATAATTTATTTCCAAAGGCTTTCATCTATGTGCGATATATCCTTAATAGCCTTATCAAAGTTATTATCGAGTGTGTTCTTGTTAAATAACCAATCAAAATTTGGCGTCTCAGATATTTCGGTAGTCCCAAAGGTTTGCAACGATAATAAATCTACTACAGTCTGGTTAAATGATTTACCCGTTTGCTTAGAACGCTTACGTATAACTTTGTCGACTGATAAAGGTATGTTTCGAATTGTGTATTGAATATTACTCATAAATACATTGTATACATTGTATACACGTATGTCAAAGGAAAATTATATTGATTATCCAAAAGCACTCTCCATCTAAGTAGTTCCTGGGTGAATATATATAACTTATTTCTTTGCTGGACCTCCACAAACTATAAATCACTTGTTTTTATGTTTAATTAGTCGAATTTGTATTGTAAATAGCTAATATTTCTTAGAGTATAGTTTCTTTCATAACCTGTATTATCTAGAGTGTACAAAGAATTGACACTGGTGAAAATTAAAAGTGCAAAAACGTAACTACTGTACATATAATTTTTTACGTTTTCAAATTTAATAAGTCATTCTAATATCGATAACAGATAGAAGAGCATTGACGTAAAGGGATTTTTATGCTAGAATAACATTTATGTCAGGAATACCCTCTGTCAGAGTATTAGAAGCTATAAAACCCGAAAACTCTGGAACAGGTGAAGACGTTTTAGCTTACAGAGGCTTAGAAACAGCGGTTCAGAAATATACATCAACTAACGCACAGCGTTCAAGCGAGGTATGGGATAGCGAACCGGATAGTTTAGAGGAATTATCGAAAGCAAAACAATTAGCTTCAGAGTATTTTTTGCGAACTGCCGATAAAGTGGTTAATTCTAATAGCTCAAACCGTGATTTATGGGCTGACCGTTTTACCCTAGCAACTACTGAATTATATGGTGAACCAGACGTGCAGGAAGCCACTCGACTCATTACAATTGAATATAATACACTGTTAGGTCTGAAAGGTAATCCAGCTATATCCCAAGAACATGTTAGCTTTTTATTAGATAGATATAGGCCAATTATTAATGAGATCGATGCAGAAGCCCCTGAGTCTATTCAGGCACAAGAAGAACTAGAGAAGGCAGCAATACAAGAATACGGTAAAGCAATAATCGATAAATATAAACCCCTATTTGACCTTGTAGATGAAGCGGATAAAAGTGAATTTAATGTAACGAATTTACATGAGCTGTTTACCAATGCCTTGAATTGGTTAATAGAAAATGACGACCCTGAGTGGAAAAAATGGGAGGTAGTAGAATCTGATGGTACTTCTTTATCTGTATCAGCTTCATCTCGACAAATAAAAATAGCTACCGGCAGAGAACCCGCGTCACTAATAGATACTAAGGGACTAATTGCTCACGAATTACTAGTCCACGCTTTGCGAGGCAAGAATGGCTATAAAACTGGTGATAAAAAATTAGCTACTGGTCTAGCTGGTTACCTAGATACAGAAGAAGGTCTTGGGACTCTGTCAGAAGAAGCAGTTAGTGGTGAATTACCTAATAAAGTATATGACCGTTACCTTGACATTGCTTTAGCACTAGGTACAGTTGATGGTATTCAGAGAACTCGTAAAGAACTCTTTCAGATTAGCTTTGCACGTCAGTTAGTTCAAGAACAAGTAAATGGTACATTTAACAAAATTGGTGATTCTACACTAGAAAGAAAAGTGTGGAGACACATTGACCGTATATATAGAGGTGGGCCAGGAGATGATTTAGGCTCTAAACAAGTTATTTTTACCAAAGACATTGCTTATTATATTGGTTATAAACAAATGGCGGAGTACATAACTAATCAACTTGCTAACAATAAGTCTGCAACTGAGATCTTTAATTATCTGTCGCAAGCCAAGTTTGACCCTAATAATTCTCAGCACGTTGAAAGAGTAATCAATTTTAAGACTTAATATTTCCTGCTGGATTTTTAGTATCAAAAAACAAAAAAATTACCCCTAAGAAATATTAGCTATTTACAATACAAATTCGACTAATTAAACAGAAAAACAAGTGAAATACAGTGTGTAGAGGTTGAGACAGACACTCCTTACAAATACGATCTTAAGGCACAAACTTGTGGCTATTTATTTTATAAATAAAGCGTAAATGCTACCATGGGGATATGTTGGATGAATACGCCATAAGAGAAAAAGCGACTAAAGAAGATATAACTCATATATCTACTGGAGTCGCGATTGTTAGAGATGGCAAGATTCTGTTAGTGCGTCGCTCAGTTGATGATTTCCTGGGAGGTTATTATGAGCTGCCTGGAGGTGGGGTTGACGATGGA
>JAJZCO010000015.1 GCA_021846095.1 bacterium
TCCGATTTTTTTAACAAACTAACCTTTGTAGTATCGTCGACATTACCTAAAAATTTAACTTTATCTAGTCGATATCTAGTTGTTAAATCTTTTAAATAATTTCTATTGGGACCATCTCCAGCTATAATTAGTGATACTTCTGGATGTTTCTGATTTAACAGATTAAAAGCTTCAATTAAGTATTTAACACCTTTTCTAGTTTCTAAACGTCCAATATACAAAATTTCTGGATTTTTTTTAATTTTAACCGGATCTGATTTTGATTTAAAATTATCAAGATTAACACCATTAGGGATAATTTTTATTGGTTTTTTTGTTAGTGACCTAACATACTCGGCAGCAGAGTCCGAACATGCCGTCAGACCGTCTAAATTATTAATAACCGACTTTAAGTATGGATTAACAACTTTAACCAAACTACGCGTCATGACAGATTCAGGGATTTTAGCATGAAAAGTACCAATATTAACAGATTCAGATCTTTGTAAAATTTGTCTTGACAAAAATGGTACCCAAGGTTCATGCAAATTAATAATATCGAATTGTTGATCTAGTAAGATTTGATTTATTTTATCATTATATGCCGAAGCAGATATTTGAACGGTAGTATGAAGTGGTGATCGAAAATCGGTTGATCTACCAATAAAAATAATATCCGGGTTATCTGATTTTATTTTTTTAATGTTTCTAGGTCGTGGAGTGAGAATTTTTGTATCGTGACCCATAGCATTTAATTGATCTGCCAGTAATAGGACTATTGACTGAACGCCACCAGCAATCGTTATGTTATAGGGACAAACTAGACCAATTTTAAGTTTTGGCATATTCTACTTTAATTTATTAAGTTGTTTTTTTAGACTTAACGGTATTAATGGACTAGCCATTTTTTCATCGGCGATTATGCTGGGGGCATGATTATCTAAATTAGATAAAGAAAACTTATAATCCTCAAATATAACTTTCATATGTTGTTCTACTAAATTAATATTCAAGTAATTATCGTTTTTAACACCAACGTGCCAAACTACTAGATTAACTCTGCTACGGCAATTATCTAATCGTAGAAATTCATTTGTTGTATACATCCATGTTCTTAAATCATTAACACGCCATAATTCGATCTCAAAATTAATAATACGATTGAAATCATCGATATTTTTAACTGATTTAAATTTATGTTTTGCGTTATGTGTTTTAGCATAAAAAGATCTAAGTAAAGGCTTTGATAATATAACGTACCGAAAAAACATTGACGTTAAATAGCCACTAAATACTTTACTCGTGGTTAAATAAGCGATCTGCCTAGTTTTACTAAAACTAAAATCATCTTTATGACTAAACCCAACAATACTAACTAATAATATTACTTTAGACGATAAATTCGGATGTCTTTGTAACATCCTTGTAACGACAACAAATCCGAAACTTAATCCAACAATAACAATTTTTTTATTTTTAAACTTTAAAGTTATAAAAGTAGCTAAATAATCAGCGAAGTTATCAATAGTTGGTTTTTTATTTATAGTATAAAAACTATCCATTCCTCCAAATCCGGGAAGATCAGGAGCTGTTACCCGACCATAATTACTTAGAAACTGGATCAAACCCCACCATCGTTCAAGTGTCGAATGATGGCCATAAATAAACAAAATATCAGAAGTTTGAGCTTTTTTAGCATCGAGCTTAATCATTCTACCATCAAGGCCATTAATGTTTAACGCTGAGATATAATCAGCTGGATTATTTGATTTTTTTTGATTCATACTATTTTTTATATAATACCATAATACACATAATTATACAAATTTCTTTATTTGTTATTTATCCTATTTTAAGCTACAATTTACATAATTAAAAGTAATGGGACGTGGCCAAGTGGTAAGGCACCAGGTTTTGGTCCTGGCATTCGGGGGTTCGAATCCCTCCGTCCCAGCCAATATTGCACCAAAGGAGAACTTTGTGGCTAAAGATATGATAAGTAGAGATGATATAGTCTCATATCGTGAGATGTGTGATATTGAAAACGTTCAAACACTTCAACGTGGTATGAACTTTAACATATAGACATCTGCATCTTGATAAGATTCATTATCAAAAAGTTGATATTTTAAGTTTCTAAGTTTTAATTTTTAAAAATTATCTATCAAAATCATATCAAGAATCAATTAATTCAATGAAGTATTACTCAGCGGTTTTAGTGTTAAATTGTAACATTTAATATTACAGACAATAGAATTTTGTACAGTTGACTAACCTATTTTTTATTGGTACGTTTAAATAGGAGATGAAATGGCACAACTTGAAATTGAAAATGATCAATTAATTTTAAAACTTACAAAAGCAGAGAAACTAGAAGCAGTTCACGGAGATCTTCATGTTTCTTTTTCTCAAATTAAAGATATTGAAATCATAAATAACGCTTTGGAAATGACGGATATTAGAACTGGTTTTAAAATAGGTATGAGGGTACCCGGTAGAGCAAGTGTTGCCACTGTAGTTCGTCCTGGTCACAAAATGTTCGTTGTTGTCCATCATGATACACCCCGAGCAATCAGAGTCACCTTAAAAGATAATAAATATGATGAGTGGATTGTTGGACTTTCTAATCCAGAATCAATACTAGCTACTTTAAAAAGCAAACAATCAACTTAAAAAAATTAATATTTAATTGATGTTTGTGATTCATTGGAAAAACGTGAAAATATATTATCATATAACCAACCACCTTGCCCAAACTGAATAAATATCTTCCTAGTATCTAATTGACGATGAATTGCTATTCTGGCTGATAATATCGCTGCTTCGCTAATTGGTAAACGTGCTTTAGTTTTTTCCCAACGTAAATCGTTTTTTTGACGATTAAATTCAATAGCAGCCTTTACACCGGCATTTAAAGATTCATCTGCTATCAAATTTACAGTACGATCATTATCTCCCCAAACAACTTTGGTATTAAAAATCTCGCCAATATTATCCATCATTTTAACAATTTTAGATTTATCTCGAGGTCTTACTCCGTGACTAGCTCTGGCTGGATAACACAAAACGTGCAATAAAGGATGTAATATCCGGATAGTATTGCCATTATTTAATACCAGTAACCATGGATCAAAATATTCATCAGGTAAACCAACTTTAATATCACTAATAGCGAAAGTGCAACTTGAATCACTATTTAATAGTCGCTGACTAACCCAATCCTTTTTTAAAATGTTTAGTAAATACTTACGATTTTTCGTTTGATGGACACTATCATATTCTGCCCTAGATACAAATCCAGTTATGCCTATTTTTAATTTTGCACCTGGTTTAGATAGTTCTGCCTTATATGAATCTTTATTTACATCATCATTAACTGCGAAATTTGGAATTAATGAAGATTTAATTTGATCGATAATTGTATTATCGTCTGTAAATACCAATATATCTACATCAGCTAAAGTACCATTTTCTGGTCTAAATTGATCTTTTCGGATATCTGAAGGTGGTATTACTAATTTTTTTTCGAGGTCGTAGATTGTTTTTGGATTCATTAGAGCAGCAGATGTACCGCCACCTACCATAGCATAACCTATTTCATCACCAACTGCTGACATTATCCTTGAATCTAGATCAGCAATTATATCGAAATAGTTTTCACCTAAATCTCTACATCTTTCTGGTCTTAGTTTAAAATATGCTGCTAATCCACCTAATGCCAATAGACTACTAGCTGTAACAGTTTCTCCAATATAATGGTTAGCATTACGAATTGTTTCAGCTAGCATATTGAATAATACTTTATATTATTCTGGGTAATAACGCAAACATCCATAGTCACGATTTTTATATTATGCGGAATATTTTGTCAGACAGTACGTCAATATTTTTCAGACAACAATACTTCCTCAGCACCATAAACAATCTAGATTGATTGATTTATCGTGATCTGAGAAATTGGTGTAGTGAGATAATAGGCTGGCTTATTCTGGGAAAATTCGCGGACGAGTAACAAAACCCGACGACCAACTTCTAATGGAAGATCACTAGCAAGAACAGCGTTAAACTCAAGTCTTTCTCCGGTAGACGGCTGCCTCACAATATTGTATAAGGACGGAATGTCAGTCTCTGAATCAAGCGAACGAAGTTCATATTCACATTCTTCTTTCGTTTTAAATCGTATGACTGATTCCATAATACCCACAATTATAGCAAGCTTTTAAAAAAATTAACAATAAGTATGAAGGTACTTACATGTTATAACCTGACTCACTACATTATTTATTTTTGTCTAGTTAGGATTCTAATTAGATGATGATTTAGGTGGAGTAGCAGGGGAGGTAGTAGTGGGAGTTGTTGTAGTCGTAGTCATTGATGCACTTACAGTAACTGGTGTTGAAGTACCACTATCAAGTACACTGTCAACAACTTGAGCCGTAATCACACTACCGACTGGTAGAGTAGCCCCATTAAATACCGCCATATATGGACTGGTTACGCCGTTTGGAATATTAATAGTTTGAATACTTTTACCATTATCAAACAAAGATATTGTTCCGGCCGGGAAAGAAGTATAAGAACCACCAGTCAATGGATGGGTTCCTTGAGTGATTTGGACAGTCACATTACATTTGTCGGTAGTATCACATGTGGTTTGAGTAATTGAAACAGACGGCATAACATCATTACATAAATGAACATTATCGACACCTGTAACTGATGATAATGAACCTCCATTATAAAAGGTATCAACTGAGAATAAACTGGCACTATTATTAGTAATTGTTTCTCTAGCCAGGGCAGGAGTACACGAATCAGCCAAAAGTTTAGAGACTTTATCAATTGTTTGACTTGTACCAGATAATTTCGGTGGAGTATACCAAGATGGATATATATCGGTGCTTGGACTAGGATATATCCAACCATAATAATGGCCTAGAACTGCAGCCGGTGGATTATTAACAACATAAGCTGGTAAGGTTTGAATCCCAGCAGGAGGTGTCCAGTTGATAGGTTTCTGATTTTGAGTTAAATAAGTTATCATCCCTCGAGTTAATGGTTCAGTTAAACCCTCTAGACCACCGTAGTGTGGCGTTAATGGCTTTGTCGTAGTGTAGTAACTAACCCAACTACCGACAACATACTGAGTAGTCATTCCCATCATTAGACCAGATTCATCATTATGAGTTGTACCGGTTTTAACTGCAACATCCCAGCCATTTGTGTGTTGAAATTTAAATCCAAAACTACTTAGAGGACTACAATTAAAAGATCCACAATAACCTGGTAAATAACTAGCTGCGGGATCGCTTAAAATATTATCAACAATATAGGCAGCATCGGGTTTAACGACTTGATTAGGTTTAGGCTGTTTCCACTGGTATACAGTCTTACCTGATGCGTCGGTTATTTTAAGAATATACGTTTGAGGAACATAATTTCCAAGTCTTGAATCGGTTGCAAACCCATTAACAGATTCATTTAATCTTAAGAATCCTCCTTCACCAATTGCTGCTGAACCATAACAAGTTGTTTTAATAGTCCGGGCACTATTGGCATAACAATTATAACCACTTTTCAGTCCCATAGCTTCTGACAGGGAGATAGTTTTAGATTCTCCGTTAATTAACATAGCTTTAACGGCTGGAACATTTCTGGAACCGGCAAAAGCATAACGAACTGTTAACGGACCAGGATACTGAAAGTCATAATCATATAAACAATTACCACCGTTTAAAGGTAAGGCTTTATTAGTACAAGGATAGCCCGGTAGTGGCTGCTGAATATCATATAATACCGAACCAGCTCCAACACTATTATCATTAATAAGTGCCGTATAATCATAAAGTTTATAAGTAGAACCAGGATTAATCATAGTAGTGGCGTAGTTAATCTGTCCATAATTAGGATTATAGAAATTCGTACCTCCCACTAAGGCCGTTACTTGCCCAGTTGGAGCATTTTCAACCACGACTGCTTCCTCATTGCCACCGGCCTTTACAACATTATTATAATTATTAGCTACTAATTGTTGGGCTTGATTTTGTTGAGGAACACTTAAAGTAGTGATCACATTCCAGCCACCCTCTTTAGCAGTGGTAGCACCGAATTGTTTTTGAAGCTGATTTTTAGCGGTCAAAACAAAATATGGAGCAACCATATTAGAATATAAGCCAGTACTTGGTTTAACTTCGCTGACAACATTTACTGCAATTGCACTTTTTTCTTGTTTTTGAGTAATATAACCTTGTTGTTCCATCAAACTTAAAATATAATTTTTGCGAGCATCTAGGGCTTGAAGATTAAAGTATGGACTCCTCGGTGAATAATAAGCCGGTGATTGAGGTATGGCAGCTAACATTGCCGACTGAGCTAAACTAAGTTGTGAAGGAGGAATATTGAAATAATCTTCTGAAGCCGCGGCGACTCCATAATCTACGCCACCATAAGGAGCAATGTTTAAATACCCGGTCAATATAGTAGATTTCGAATATTCATTACTCAAGTCATAAGCCAAAATAACTTCTTTAATTTTACGAAAAACCGTCACATTACCTATCCAACCTTCATTCAATTTAACTAATTGTTGAGTAATTGTCGATCCACCCTCTAAACCACTACCCAAATTTAAAATATCATGTACTGCTGATCGGAGAATGCCTAAATAATCGATCGGTCCTTCGTGATAAAAACTTTTATCTTCAATTGCAACCGTGGCATTACGGACGTATGATGACATAGCACTCCCTTGGACGGGTGTCCGATTAACAGCATTGTAATCTGTCCATAATAAAACCTTACCAGTTCGGTCATAGTACCGAATGCTACCGTTCATATTAGTACCATATAAACTTCGAATAGGGGGTAAGTTTTCACCAATATTAATGTAAGCAATGACAAATAAAATTATACCCGCCAATACTCCTAGTCCAATTAATTTCAATACGGTTAATAATCCCCTAAGACTAAACCAATAGTTATAAATATTTTGGGGTTTAAATCGATATAATATTTTGGTTAACTTATTGGCGTTAGGAGGGTATTTATCGTTAGATCTTTGAGATTTCCGACGAGAAGATCTATATTCGGCATTAGGTAAGGAGTTATTAAGAGTGTAGTTCTGTCTACCTTTAACGACTCGACCAGATTTTCTTTTTGAAGATTTATTATTTGTCATAAATGAAAATTAACTTTACTGTATTATTATAGTCTACTATTTTTAGGATACTAATATTTAATAAAAATTAACTGAATTTAATTAAATTATTAAAATTTATCTCGTCTTTTATTCCAAGAACGATAGATAATCCGATGTACTGGAATATAACGAGGAATATCACGCAATAGCGGAACAAAAGGAATAGCCATTAGCATAACAGTAGCTACGGCCGTTAAAATAATTGCTATTAAATCGACATTAGCTGACGTACTAAAGGTTGGAACTTGATACCATAAAGTATATAACCATAACCAAGGTTGTCCTGGATAACTTCCAGTTTCATTCATTACCCCCCATTGAGTGCCGTATAGATGGTTCTTTTTAGCTAAAGACGAAAAATAATTACCATCTTCGATGAATAATAGTGGCTTAGTATAGTTTGTGCCATATAATGGTTGCTGATCTAACAAGTTAGCATCAATTGCTCCGGATTGAGCAAAAGTTAATTCGTTAGATATTAAAATTGGAACTGGACCATCGTTGGTAGTTGGTACTTTTGGAATATTATTAACAAATGAAACATTATCTAAAGCCTGTAAATAATTTTTATCCCATAATTTTTGTTGATATATATTAGCAGCATTGTATTTTTGAACGGCTTGAGACAATGAACTGTTTTTAACAGCAAGAGCAGATAGCGGATCTAAAACAAAAGTCTTTGCACTATTAAATTGTTGATGAACACCGACCAACGATTGCAACGATATTCCAATTTTTTGAACATTTTTATGCCCAGTATTATATGGTGGCCCATACTGAGCAGATTCGGAAGTCCCGGCTAATTCTGAAGCTGCAGTTGCCATAAAATCAGCAGGAGCTACTTGAGACCAACTCTGGATAGTAACAGGTGGTTTGTCGGGTGAAGACAATAAGCCGGCAAGAATAAAGATTAGACCGAAAACTACTACTATAGCAATCGAAGCTTCTTTAATAATATCGTATCGACGATTAGGTCCTCGCCACTCCTGAGAGTCATGTTTTTTAGCTTGTAATCTAGCCAATCTACCTTTTGGTCTTTTGACTGGCAGTGGATGTGAAACACCTCTAATTCTAACTAACAAGATGTGACTTCCGACTAAAACTAATAATGCGATCGGTATAAGTACAACGTGCCATAAAAGCATTTGGCTAAAATTCATCAAATTAAAGAAAGTTCCCATCCCAGTCGCATTAATAGCATCCTTACCATTAGTTGCAATCCATTGGGAATCAAAATTTTGTTGAGAAAGATAGCCAGTAAAAGCTTCCACAATCGAAATCATCAAAGCAGCGACACCAGTTATCCATGTTAAGGCTCGACGTCCTCGCCAAGCTGCCATCCAAAACTTTCCCCAAAGGTGAATAACCATAAAAGCCATAAATAGTTGTACGCCCCATAAATGTAGGCTGTTGAAAAAATGTCCGATAGGATTAACATGCCACCAATCGGCTCCACCGATTGCTAATGCCATTCCAGAAATAATTACCATAAACAACGCCGCCAACGTAGCAACGCCGAACACGTAAATCCAGGAGGATACATAAGCTGGCTGATTATCTGGTAGAAGTTTATTAGGTGGTAAATATTTTATAATTAAATGTCTAATTCTAGCAGTCCACATTTTATTAGTTGTACTATCATATTTTAATTCATCAGATTTATCCTGATCTTTATCTGCTTCTAATAATTTTTCTTTATTACCAGGAAAAGGCAGGACAAGAGCCAAAAAAAAGATCACAATCATTGTTAAAACAATTACCAAATTAGCTAATGAAATAGTCAAAATCGACCAATGATAATAATGGCCTGGATGATTTAGGTTAATTAAACTAGCGATTAAGTTATTCATGTTTTCTTTATTTCATTTATACTCAGAAAACAGTCTAAGTCAAGTTAATAATCATAAGCACTTATTAATTAGCAGTGGTAACAGGCTTTGATGTATTTTTAAATACCAGGTATCCAACATAGGCTGCGATGATAGCTGATATTCCACCAGTTGCTAGACCAAGTCGAGGACTGAAATGATCTGCGATATAACCAATAATAGGACCACCAATCGGAGTAGTACCTAAAAATGCAATTGTCCATAACGACATAACTCGACCTCGCATTTGTGGAGCAGCTTCAATTTGGAGTAAGGAATTACCTAACGCAATAAATACGATTGATAAGCCTCCAACAATAAACAAACTAACTAGCAATGTAATAATAGTTGGCATCAAACTGGCAATAATAATACTTAGTCCAAATAAAAAACATGCAGTTAGTAACTGTTTAATTTCAGTTGATTTTCGACTGGCTGTATAAATACTACCGACAATCGCGCCTAAACCTGCTGAGGTCATCATAGCAGCATAAGTCCCAGCATTTCCATGAAAGGTTTTGATAGCAACTAAGGGGTAAATAACCGGAAACTCATAGGCAAAAGTACCAATTATAAACATTATTATTAGTGTCGTCTTAAGTTTAGGTTGCGATAAAACATATTTTAAGGCAATTCTAATTTGTTTAGTTGTTTTTTGCTTAATTTCGGCTGGATATAACTCATTTGAACGCATTAGATAAAGTGCTAATAAAACCATAAAATATGATAGACCGTTGGCTATAAAACACGCTCCAATTCCAAGAGTCGCAATTAAAATTCCAGCTATAGACGGGCCTATAACCCGAGCCGAATTAACCATAGTAGAATTTAATGTAACAGCATTCCTGACCTTATCGCGACCTACCATTTCAATCACAAATGACTGCCTCGTAGGATTATCAATCGTATT
>JAJZCO010000016.1 GCA_021846095.1 bacterium
TGATAGCCGACGTCGAATACCACTACGATAATAAGCAAATTAATAATCTCAAAAATTAATAAATGTTTTTTGATCGCATTAATAAACTGCTTTAATTTTTCATGTTTTTTAATAATCATCTCTCCATTGTATCAATCTTTTTCAATTTTATTAATTTATAAATATCTCAGCATTCAGATACATAACTAAAAACATATCTAACAATTCATTAATTTTGATATTGATCGATAAATTTTAGTGAATGAAATAAAAATTAGTCAATCCAGAACTAGGTGAAAATTGATATGGCCTTTGCATAGCGAAAAAATGACCATGCCAATCATCATTCATACTAATCGTATCGATTTCTCCCGGTGGTACTAGTCTTCCATCATAAGTTTGTCCAGGATCAGCAATAACTATCATAACATGACCATAATAACCATTAGGATCGACCGCTATAGAACCAACGGCTGGCGTCTGATCGACAGGACGATTAGCTGTATACCACCACTGATTAGCATTTCCAGTAACCTGGAAATTACTATGGCCCTCTATGGCAGTAAAATACCAATAAGCAAAAGAGGTACACTCTCTACTAGGAAAATTTCCAGCTGTTGTTAGACTATCTTGAGGGGCGTTACACCACGCCATTGGATAACCACCGTTAGGAGAATTAGCCATTGGACCGCTATAGTAATACGATCCACCAATTGGATAATTAGGGGTAGCACAATTACCACCAAATCCACCGCTTGGAGGAGCTATGGCCGACGCATTCCGTTCATTCAAAGCTGCTTGTTCTGCTTCTAGCGTTGCAATTTTACTTTGATTATTAGCAATTTGTTGATTATATTGGGCTTGCTGAGTTTGGTTATATGACAATAGGGATTGTTGTTGCTGTTGATTGCTAGCTAGTTGATTCTGCTGAGCTTGTTGAGTTTGCAATAATTGATTAACCTGATTTTTTTGAGTTGATAATTGATTCTCTTGTTGCATAACTTGCGTCAAAATATTTTGAACCTGGGTCTGAACTGCACTTCGATAAACTTGAGCATCAACAAAATCACTTAAATTTTGACTAGTAGCTAATTCTTCAATCGTAGTCATCTGACTGTTAACATACATCGACTCAATATCGGCACTTAAAATTTGTTTTTCTTGACTTAATTTTAATTGACCGGCTTGAATTTCCTGCTGAATTTCTACTTGTTTAGCTTGATTAGCACTAATAGCGTTAGAAATATCTGCTATTTGAGTCTGAAGTTGAGAGATAGCATTTTGATAACTTGTAGCCTGAAGTTGTAAAGAATTAATGGCCGCCTGGTTAGAAACATTTTGATTCTGTAAATTGTTAATCTGACTAGTAAAATCGGCTCTAGCTACTGTACCTCCTATTACCATTAAACCTAGTGAGATTAAAGCTACGCCTTTAACAGAGGTTAGCGAACGGTAAATAAATTTCTTAAACTTAAACATTGTTTTTATTTTTTTATTAACATCTTTCATTATACTACAAAAAATCAATTTCATACAGCCCTCCCATGCTTTAACGAGATTTGTCTGAGTCATTTTAGTGTATCAATTATCAATAAAACTTTAAAGTGTAAACAGCTAAATGTGCGAATTATAACAAACTAATAATATTAAACTATCTTACTTTAAATTTTAAATAACGCCTGGTAGCGATATAAGAAGAACTAACGCCAATAAGAACTCCGATCAATAATTGAATGCTTAACAATTTTAGAAAATAATTATCAAAATAACTATTAGCATAACCAATATCTAATAATCCTAAGCTACTGGCCTGCAAAGCATTGCTAGCGGCGGCAAAAGCGGCATTTATAATAGCTACTGACAGTACGGCAGCGACTATGCCGTATATTATACTTTCGACAATAAATGGTCCTCGAATAAAGGTTTTACTTGCCCCTAACAATCTCATGATTTGAATTTCATCTCGACGATTAAAAATTGTCATTTGAATTGTATTAAAAATTATTAAAGCACAAACTATCGTAAATGCTATGACTGCCACTACCCCGATTTCTCTCAATATATTAGTAGCGTGAGTTATTCGATTAATAGCAACCTCTCTTTCGCCACTATAACTAGGTAAGTTAGATTGTAAGTTAGCTATATTAGGCTTAGATAAAAATGTTTTGATATCAGATATTTTATTTAAGTCATAAGGTTTAATTAAAATAGTTGCCGGTAAGGGGTTAGAAGTCTGAGAAATGGCATTCAATAATTGTTGATTAGATGCATTTTGAGCTTCATATTGTTTTAAAACTAGGGCTTTATCAAGATATTGGACCGATTTAACATTAGACAATGATTTCAATTGTGACAATAAAGTGTTGGTCTGAGCCGTCGTATCACTATCTTTTAGATAAACCGACACATCCACTTGAGAGGTAATTTGGGCAATCGTATTACCGAAAGCAGCATTAGTTATGATTGAAAAAAGCACAATTGTTAAAGTTATGACCATCACAGCTATAGCAGCAATTGCTAGACTAAAATTACGCAAGAAGTTTACAATACCACTATGAATAATTCTTAAACCAGTCAACAGATGCCTATTTAAAGAAACTAGCATACTAACTACCGTTTTCCTCTTTATAACCAGCATTAGCTCGATCACCGATTATTTTACCATTCGAAATCGTAACTACTCGACGTTTTAATTTGTTAACAATTTCCTGATTATGGGTTGTTAACAAAACTGTTGTTCCGTATCGATTAATTTTCTCTAGAACCTTAATAACATCCCAGGCATGTTTTGGATCCAAATTACCAGTTGGCTCATCAGCGATTAGAATACGAGGCTGACGAACTATTGCTCGAGCGATTGCTACCCTTTGTCGTTCGCCACCAGATAATTCTATTGGCATTCTTTTTTCTTTTCCCTTTAAATTGACTATCTCTAACACCTTTGGAACGGTATGTTTAATTTCTTTGGAACTAACACCGACTATCTCGAGAGCGAAAGCAATATTTTCAAAAACATTTCTATTGGGTAATAACTTAAAATCTTGAAAAACAACACCTATTTTACGACGAAGTAATGGGATATTATGATCTTTTAATTTATCATAATCAATTCCACCAACAATAATTTTACCCGACGATGGTCGTTCTTCCCTTGTTAACAACCTAAGCAGGGTAGTTTTACCGGCTCCACTTTGACCAACTACAATCACAAATTCACTAGGTTCAACATGTAATGTGATCCTATCTAGTGCTATATTTCGAGCCTTACCGTATGTTTTTGTCACCCTATCTAGTAATATCATCTAACTACCTATTATAACATTTAAAGCATAAAAATTTAGGTCTACTTAATAAGATTTTAATATTTTTTAAATTTAATTATTAAATAGATAGTTATTTAAATAACTATCTATAAATGGTTCGATGTCACCAGCTAATACTTGCTCAACACCAGAAGTCTCATATTTTGTTCTTAAATCCTTAACTTGTTTATAAGGATGAAGAACATAACTTCTGATCTGATTACCCCACTCCGCGGACGGCACCGGTCCTTTTAAGTTAGCTAGTGTATCAGCATGTTGATCCATTTTCAATTTAAGCAATTTTGATCTTAAAATCGTTAAGGCTAGTTCTTTATTTTGAAGTTGCGATCTTTCATTTTGAATCGCAACCGAAATATTGGTTGGTAAATGAGTGACACGAACGGCCGAATCGGTAGTATTAACGCTCTGACCACCATGACCTCCACTCCTATAAACATCTACCTTTAAATCACTTTCTTTAATATCTAAATCTTTGGAAACAATAATTTTTGGCATGACTTCAACTCTAGCAAAACTAGTTTGCCTTAAATTATTAGCATTAAAGGGACTTAATCTAACTAAACGATGGACTCCGTTTTCAGATTTCAATAAACCATAGGCCAATTTCCCGCTTACTTCCAACGTGACACTCTTAATACCAGCCTCATCACCTAGCATTTGATCCAAAATCTTAAAATTAAATGATTTCATTTCAAAAAATCTAGTGTACATTCGTAAAAGCATACTTACCCAATCCTGAGCATCAGTTCCGCCAGCCCCAGCATAAATACTAAAAATAACATCATACTGATCATACGGACCGCTAAATTTTAAGTCTCGTTTTAAAACTTCAAATTGATCAGTTAATTTTTCGACATTTGCCATCAATTCCAACTGAAGACTTTGATCATTAAGTCCTAACATATCAATAGCATCTTTAATATCTGCCTGTAAAATCAACCAAGGTCTAGTATGTTCTTCCAAATCAGCAATTTTCTTCATGATTGACCTGGCGTGTTCATTGTTTTGCCAAAAAATATCTTGTTTAGATTCTTGAACTAATATTTCCAGTTGTTCTAATGACTGACTAATTTTCAACTGAGCTATGGCTTGATTAACTAAATTATCTAGCTGAGTTATTCGATTTTTTAAATCTTCCATTTTACTATAACCATAGAACAGCTAGCTTATTGTTCAATTCATCAACGAATTCATGACCACAATCTCCTAGAACACCAATTCCCCAGATTTTATCTCTAAACATTTTATTAGTTGTTTTAACAATATCGTTTTTAGTAATTTTCTCAATTCGCTCTGGTATCTCATGATAAGATTCGATTACATCATCAAAAAAATACCGATTCAAATAACCAACCGTCGTCCCGGCTACGGTTTGAGCACTTCTTTGAAATCTACCCAAGACATATTGTTTAGTAGCCTTAATATCACTATTAGAAATTTTGCCAATTTTCAAATTATTAATCTGCTTGGTTATTATATCCATCAAGGCCAATGCATTTTTAGAAGAAACCTGAGCGCCAAACCACCAATTAGAAAAATTTTTGGTATGGCCAATACCTGAGCTCATACCATAGACTAATCCAAGTTCCCGAGCAGTGCCAAGAATTTTAGAGTATAAAGTCTCAGTCAATAAAGTATTGACGACACTGAGAGAATCATATTCTCGAGCATTTAATCGATCAATCGAAAAAGTATCTAAATAAAAATATAAATTCTTAACTGTCTGATTTTTGATATAAATCGGTTTAACTGGTTTAATTAATTTCTCATCCGGCAAACTAAATCTTTCACCTTCACTGCTTAAAGCAACTTCTTCTAATAATTTCTTAATTTTAGTTAAGCGAGTTTTATTAAACTTACCGGCAATAACAAAACGCATATTTTTAGTATTGTGTGTTTTATTATAGTGACTTTTAATGTCTTCGTTGATAATATTTTTCATTAATTTTAAATGTTCTGCATCAGTTCTAGCAATTAAGCCGAATCTTTTGCTCATAGTCAGACCTAATTGCCTGAAATGATTATTAGATCGAGCCGACATTTCTTCGGCCACATTACCAAATTCTGCCCGAAATTCATCCTCTAAAAAAAGAGGCTTTGAAATTGCAATTAACATTAATTTCATAACCCTTTCCCATTCAAAATCAGCACACTCCGCTTCATAAGTAATATCATAGACACTTGTTGAGGCATTATTATAAGCTCCATTTTTTTCAAGCTCAGCCTGAAAATCACGAGACCTTGGTATATAATCGTTAGCCCCTAAAATAATATGTTCCATTAAATGTGGTACCTGACACTTATTAGTGTCGACTAAGTATTCTCCGGCTCTAAAATTAAAATTAAATACCATGACAGAAGCGTCTGGAATATCAATCAATAGACCTCGACTACCATTATTTAAAACTAATTCTGATACTGTGTGCCGCATATAAATTATTGAAAACTTTTAATGTTTTCTCCTTTTAGCGACTGTTTTACGTTTTCTTTCTTTTTTCCGGGCTGTTTTAGTTTTTTCTTGTTGTTTTTTCTTTTGATTTAAATTTACTTTTTTAGTATTAAAATCTTGTTCATCGAACTCAACTTCTGATTGTGAAATCGATGAAGCATTATCTATTGACTTACGAGCTGCTCGCGTTAGATCAGTTTCAGTAATCTTATTAAGATCCTCTTCACTAATCGGTTCAGCGTGAAAAATTGACCGTAAAACGTCATGCTTTAGATTATTTTGCATAATTTCAAAAATTATCTGACCTTGTCTTCTGTATTCAACCAACGGATCTTGTTGACCAACACTCATCCAATGTATTCCCTCTCTTAAATGATCCATATTTTCCAGATGTTGCATCCAAAGATTATCTAATACTTGGAGAAAAATGTCTCTTTCTACTTTTCTAATAATATCTAGCCCAAAAGAGAGTTCTCGATTCTTATATAACTCTTTAGCTTCATGTAAAAGATTCTTTTTAAACAACGAAACATCTCCACTCAAAAGTCGATCAATCGTTTGTAAATCAAATGGGAATACTTCGCGTATAATATCTTCTAATTCAGTCGTATTCTTAAGTGATAAATCGGCAATTTGATTAACCAATTCCTCTAGAAATATTTTAACCCTTTTAGAGATGTCTTGTGAATGAAGTATCTCGTGACGCATTCCATAAATGGCTTTACGGTGACGATTCATGACATCATCATATTGAACAACATTTTTACGTTGATCAAAATTATAACCTTCAACTTTTTTTTGAGCACCTTCTAAACTTTTTGAAATAATACGATTTTCAATCGGAACATCATCATTAACTTTAAGTCTGTTCATAATATTAGCTATTCGATCACCGCCAAATATTCTCATTAAATCATCTTCAGTACTAACAAAAAACTGTGTCATACCGGGATCACCCTGTCGACCCGATCGACCTCTTAACTGATTATCGATTCTCCTTGATTCATGCCTTTCACTACCAAGAACGAATAATCCTCCCAGAGATTTTACTTCATCAGATATGACTATATCAGTTCCTCGACCAGCGATATTTGTTGCTAGAGTTACTCCACCAACTTCTCCGGCTTTAGAGATAATTAAAGCTTCCCTCTCATTGTTTTTAGCATTCAAGACTTGATGCGGTACCTGAGCTTTAGCTAATAAACCACCTAATATCTCATTTTTTTCAATCGAAACAGTACCAATTAAAACCGGCTGACCTTTACTGTGTAAGGCTTTAACTTCCTTAACAATAGATTTAAATTTGGCATTTTCAGATTTATAAATTCTGTCTGGACGATCAATCCTAATAATTTTACGATTAGATGGAATATCGACTACATTTAATTTATATATCTGATGGAACTCCTCGCTCTCAGTCATGGCTGTACCAGTCATACCTGATAATTTATTATATAATCGGAAATAATTTTGGAAGGAGATGGTAGCTAAAGTCATACTTTCCTGTTGAACGACCACTCCTTCTTTCGCTTCAATAGCTTGGTGAAGTCCTTCATTATATCGACGCCCAGCTAATAATCTACCAGTAAATTCATCAACGATCACTACTTCACCCTCTTTGGTAACTACATAATCTTTATCTCGATGAAACAAAGCATAGGCCCGTAAGGCTTGTTGTAAATGATAAATTGTTCTAATATTTTCACTACCATATAAATTATCTATACTCAAAATCTTCTCGATTTTTTCTACACCAGCATCGGTTAAAATAACTGTCTTTCTTTTTTCATCAGTTTCAAAATGAACATCTTTTTTTAACTGTCTAACTATTTTAGAAAACTGATCATATGCTGTACCGGTAGTAATACTCGGTGCGGAGATAATTAATGGTGTTCTAGCCTCATCAATCAAGATTGAATCGACCTCATCAACAATAGCAAAATTTAACTCCCGCTGACGTAATTGATCCTCTTCTCTAACCATATTGTCTCTTAAGTAGTCAAAGCCAAATTCATTATTGGTCCCATATGTCACATCGGCTAGGTATGCTTCCTGTCTAGTAGCTGGTCGAAGGTGATGAAAACGTGGATCATGATGATTGGTATTTGAAAAATTTATATCGTAAATATAACTTTGATCTGCAATAATAACACCAGTCTTTAAACCTAAAAAATCATATACTTGACCCATCCAACCGGCATCACGTTGAGCTAAATAGTCGTTAACCGTCACAACATGAACGCCTTTTTCACTTAAAGCATTCAAATAGACCGGGGCGGTAGCTACTAGGGTTTTACCTTCACCAGTCTTCATCTCCGCTACGCTACCTTCGTGCAAAACCATGCCACCAATTAGCTGAACATCAAAATGCCTTTGTTTAAGCGTTCGAGAGGCTACTTCTCTGACAACCGCAAATGCATCGGGCAAAATTAAATTTAATGATTCTTTTTTTAGTCTTTTTTTCAAAATATCAGTCTGTGATTTTAATTGAGCATCAGACATTTTTTGATATTTATCACTTAACTTGTTGACTTCATTAACTTTTTTTCTTAACCGTTTAATAATTCTAGCCTGTGGATCACCTAAAATCTTTTTCAAAACAGTATTCATTAACCTTAATTCCTCTCAAACTATATAAGCTAAATTTTTCTACTTTCAACTATTATAATGTTTATTTACCAAAAATGCATATAAATTGCATATATTTCACCGTACCATAAATTAACTCGTTATATTGAAAAACCGCAGTAATCTTTAATGAATACTTTTGTTCCCTATAAAATATCTTACCACCAAGATATTTCAATCATTCTCTAAATTAGCAATAAAGCGATGCTTATATCTTGAAGATAGATGACGATAAATCTTACTCGATGAATGAAGTTGCTTATATTTAATTAACTGGTGCTTTAATTTTTCTTCAACAATATCAATAGCGGCATATATGTTTAGGGTACCTTCACTGACCACAATTTTATCGCCAGGTAAAGCCAGACTAACTTCACACCAACATTTATTTTTATGAAAGCTTTTAGTTTCTTTTAACTGAACTTCAACTTGAACTGAATCTCTTAAACGTCTGGGAATATATTTATCTAACTTTCCAATCTTACGATCAACATATTTTTTTAAATTTTCATCTAGTTCTACGTGGGAAGCGGTAAGATCTATTTTTCTTAACACAATTTATCTCCTTTTTATCTTTACGTCGACATTTTTTAAAAAGAACCCTGATATTCATTATAATCCTTTAATCAAATTAAATACTGCTAATTTTAAAATAAATTATTAATCTATGCATGATATAGATTGGCATAATACAACTAGTTAATTATTAAATTACTATTTTTTTCCTGCCATATATGACATTAAAGCCATTAAGTATGGTTCTAACACTATCTAATGATTGATAATTTTTATTATTATTTTGACTAATTAAAACTCTGGATTATTGACAAATACTAATTTTTAAATTAACGTCTTACCTGCCATATAAGGTATTAAGACTTCAGGAACTGCGATGTGACCATCTGCTAATTGATAATTTTCCAAAATAGCTATCATAATCCGGCCAAGAGCAAAAGCGGTGGCATCGTTAGTATGAACAAGTTCAGTAGTGTTGTCTTCGTTTTTTACTCTTATTTTCAAATCTCTACTCTGATAATCTGTTAAATAATCAGCCGTATGAGTTTCTCTATATCTTTCTTGACCAGGTAGCCAGACCTCAATATCAACTCCAACGGCATTAGGTTTACCGATATCAGCCGTACATTTTTGTAAGACCTGATAGGGTAACTCCAGTTTTTGCATCAAGTGTTCCTGTAAAGCGATCAACAATAGATGCTCTTCTAGACCAGTTTTAGCTGTTGAAAATACCTCCATCTCCAATTTATCAAATTGATGCATTCTAAAAATACCTTCCATATCCTTCCCGTAGGTACCGGCTTCTCTTCTAAAACTAGTAGCATAGCCGATATATCTAATCGGTAAATCTTTTTGAGGTAATATTTCATTCCAGTACATGGTACAAAGAGTATGTTCAGCACTAGCA
>JAJZCO010000017.1 GCA_021846095.1 bacterium
TGATTCAGTATCCACGAGTTCGGCGAAAAAGACCATTCACTCGGCAATATCATTCACGGCATCTTCTGTAAGATTAACGCAATATTTTTGCACCAGCAAGCACCTGATATTTTTTAAGAATATCTTTCTTAGATAGATTCTGAATCCGACCTCTACCAGACAGCATTAAGTTCGATCGAATTTCTAGACCACAAATCGATTTAACAGAGGTAATTTCCGAAGTATGTCTAGCATTTTATACTATAATATAGATATGCAAAACATTTACAAAATAAGCAAACAGCGAGCAATAAAACTTTTTGGTAGCCAAGACTTATCGTCTTTTGAGGTTGGCACAACAAAGGGCTTACAACAGATTCACGAATATCTTTTCAGTGGACTATATGACTTTGCTGGAAAAATCCGTAAACTAAATATCAGCAAAGATAGCTTTCGATTTGCTAATTCTTTATATTTGGAAGATGCTTTACATCGCATAGAAAAAATGTCAGAAACCACATTTGAAGAAATCATTGAAAAATATGTAGAAATGAACATTGCCCATCCATTTATGGAAGGCAACGGTCGCAGTACGCGCATCTGGCTCGACTTAATTTTGAAAAAAAGTTTGGGTAAATGTATAGATTGGACAGCTATAAATAAAAATGATTATCTAGAGGCTATGATACGTAGCCACGTTAAAGTTACCAATCTACGCGAATTACTGCGCACGGCATTAACTGACAAAATAGATGATCGTGAAGTATTCAAGAAAGGCATAGAACAATCATATTATTACGAAGAGCCAGACAATTATAAAGGATAGTGATGAGCACATTTATCGATAAGGCTATTAACCCTCTAAAACTAGACAAACTCAAGAGGCTTGGTTTATAGATAATTTTTATGGAAAGCACTAATACGTTGTAACGTTTCGTCGAGACGGCGAAGATACATTATTTAGTACTAATAAAATCATCCTTGATGAATATGATGTTTATCCATTCCACAAAATGGAGACATTAAAAACAGCTATATATTGATGATCAAAATGTTAATATAACGTCAGTATCTTTAAAAGAAAACATAATTTTTATTTTAATATGTTCTTAATGAAGGGTAAGTAGATGAAGAAAGTGATATTCATAGACTGGAACAAAACATTATCCTTCGATCTTTTTTGGGGTCATCTTAGTCGCGAGGAACACCCAAACCATAAACATTTGGATGCAATAGAAAAATGGTTGTTTGTTGATAATCGAACCATTATCAAACCATGGATGAAGGGAGAAATTACCGTCGACGATATCGTCGAAAGTATGAATAAAGATACTGGCATCAGTAAAAAAATGATTATCGATGAGCTAAAACATAGCTGTGAAAATATGACATTCTGTTTTGCCGGTATTGAAGACCTGATTAATAAGATCCGTGAGCGTGGAATATTGGTTATTATTGCAACCGATAATATGGATACGTTTGATAAATTTACAGTCCCAGCGCTCAAGTTAGACCTACTTTTCGACGACATCTTGAATTCGTATACGCTCGGTCATCTTAAAGATGAATCGGATCCTTCGGATAGTATTTTATTTTTCGACGATTTTCTTAAAAGTCATAATCTAAGATATGAAGATTCATTGCTGTTAGACGACTCACCTGATAGTAGCGGTAAATATGAAAAATTAGGCTTTGAAAGAAAGCTTATTGACAGCCCTCAAGCACTTGAAAGAATTTTAAAGTCTCTGGCTTATGACAGCTAAAACTTTCGGCATCTGCCCGCACCATATTGTAAATGAAGTTTAAAAAATTGTGTCAATATAGGACTCAACTAGCTGAATTAGCGGTAATTCTTGAAGAGTTTGATAATAAAGATACATTTACGTCCTACAAACTATTTTCCGACAATGTCCCACTCCCTATATGATAAACGCACAGTTCTTAGCGAACGGGATTATCCGATAATTATTTTCGTCATTATAAATTTACTAACCAAATTTTATAGTAGTGCTTTATTAAAATCTCTCAAGGTAAAGAAAAACATAGTGTCATCAAATTTTCTAACAAAAAATCAATCAATATACTGAATGTTAAGAAAACATAAATGCATAGAACGTCATAATGATCTTATGAACTAACAGCTCCAACTGTAGCCGGATTTAACTCAATGACAAAACTAAAATTCGGATTATTGCTCTTAAAAAGATCTATAATTTCTTGCCCCATTTGAGCAGTGGTCTGATCGAACATTGTTAAATGCGGCTTTGAATAGCCTCTGGATAAATCTAAGCTCGAACCATTCGAGCCCATAACTTTAGCCGCAAAGTCCAATTCATCCCAAAGACTAATTTTTGACTTTTTCAAAGAATTTAACTCAAACGCCACGTAGGAATTACGCTCCGAACCAAGTAACACTAAAGCCCCAAGCTGTACTTTTATTGATCTACTTAGTATAAGATTTTCTGCCAATTTTCTACCAACTTCTTCAGAATTGAATCTATCTAAATCTCCTTCGTCCCATCTTTGAGACTCAATATATGTTTTCATAGTTTCATTTTGTTCTAAACTGCCGAATAGCATAAACGCCAAACGTCCAAGACTTCTTTCACGTCCCAAGCCATTTAATTTTTGTTCCCTAAAAAAATTTAATATTCCTACATTACCTAATGCTTCTATAGATTGGGGAGAAACCGAACGTCTAATATAATTAACTGCTCTTGATTCGGCATACGAAACTTGAAACGGTAAAATAATCCGTTTGTCGTCAGAAAACACACTGGTATCCCGAACCGCCTCGGCATTTCCATACCTTCCTGGATCAAAAATATCTAGCGATTCTATTGGCTGCGAATAAAAATTATCATATAACTTTTGTAACCATTCAAAAGTTATTGAATTACTATTTTCTTTAGAAGTTACTTGGTCTCTCATATCAGATTATTTAGCTACTCTTGCCAATATGGCTATGAGCTGTTCAGCCGTCGGAGATCTAAGATTTGTTACTCTAACTAGATGTTCAAAATAAATTGGATCTTCTTCTGGTTTAAGTTTTTTAATAGTCACCACGCTATCATGTGACACTTCTACAGGGAATGGACCTGGTTTAACACCAACACTATCCGCAAATGCCATTTGTGCATTTTTATCTGATCGATAACCAGTCGCAAAACTTGCAACGCTACCATCGTCAGCGGTCAACTGATCAACCTCTACATGTGCCTGGTCATAAGGAACCTCAATACCAGTAATTTCAGAGGCTGCCGTTTCGGCATAATGCTCCTCGATACTTGATGACCCATAAATAGTCACTTTATGTCCAACAATTTCAGACTTTATTGCGTGATTTAAGGCTTTGTCTGAATCTTCAACTCTTTTTTTAACAGTAACGATATTGCCGTTACGATCCAAAACAGGGAATTCAATATCGAATTCGATTGGCTCTTTTTTATCTTCCTTCTTGAACGTTAAAGGTTTAAGCAGGTCATGTAGACTGCTAAAAGTTTTAGCTCGTGGCTCTCCCTGCATAACATGAGCGTTTGGAATACCTTTAATTTTAACTGGCTTTGCAACCATAGCATCGTCAGTCGTGTCAAGGCTATGTCCACCGATTTCATGTGCTGCTGTCCAAGCTGGACTATCAAAGCTCATAAATAACTGCTCTAACTCTTCTGGATCAAGCCTTGTCGGCATATGCATTTCTACTAGTTTCAACGGATAAATATATTGCCCAACTACAGATTTTACATCTTGTTTATCAATCCCAATAGCAATTCTATATGGATCACTATGTGAAATACCGGCATTGTGTGTTGGATACACAAAAACGGCCGCTACTTTATCTAAAGCTCTACCATTCTTCAATTGAACTAGTTTAGTTAATAAGTCTGAAAACTCTTTAACCGTAACGTCATCGGCTTCATGATCAACAAAAAACATTCTTAAAGATTTTTCAGTTCCGTTAGGATCCACAACCGATGCCATAAGTTCATCATGGATTCGACCATCTCGCATCAAATGCTCAAACTTACGTGTATATGCCCATGAATCATCAACAAGTGTCCCATCGGGCCTCATACCTTCTGGCCTTAACCTGAGCCAAACTTGATCTTGTTCTTCTTTAATGATTACCGGACGATTAACCGGAACTTGATGCTTAAATTGCCATTCATAATTAGGCTTAGACTTTAAATAACGTTCACGTTTTCTAATTGGTAAAAGAGGAATAAACCCATAAAATCTAGGCATTGATGGACTATTATGGTCCGTAGGCTTTTTATTATACTTATTAGTAGTTTGATATATTTGAGTCGGATAAGACAAGATAGCCTTAAAATCGACACCCCGATCTTGAATACTAGTAAACAACTTCACTAATTCACTATAAAGTGGCTCAGGCAACTTTTCACCGCTATCTACTGCATTAATTGCATCAGTAATGTCTTGAAATCCGGCCGCTTTGACTTGTCCTAAAATAATTTGCTTTTGCTCAGATGTTATAACGTGTTCAACTTCAGACAAATGAAACTTGTTCGGACTAATCTTAAGTCCATCGCCTTCAAGTTCTTTTAAGCCTTGATTAGCACGTTGCTCGCCCAAAATTGTATTTTGAACTGTTTGTTGGCCAATTGATGCATCGCCTAAACTTGACCATTCATCAGAAGTATTACCGGTAATAAAGACCGACTCTACCTGAGCTCCCGGCTTAGATTTCAAATCATATTGAATTGAATCATAAAAACTATGAATAGTTGAAGGGCTAACATACGTAGAACCAGCCTTATCTGAAGTTGCAGCAGTAGCAGTCACTGTTTGAGTACCAGCTTTAGCTATTGTAATCTCGTGTAGCGTTGCGCTGTCTGGATGAAATATATCAACAATCTCCTGACCAGCAACTTTTAGATCTCGGCCAATAACATTACGATTACCAATAGCATTAAAACCAATCAAACTAATAAAACCAATAGCAAGTGCTACACTGGGGCTTATTAACCACTCCTGTGTCTTCCTTAAACGGCTAACTTCCTTGAAGCCGTCTTGGTGACGACTAATTCTAGGAGTGGTAATATCCGTTGGCACATAACCCACTCTAGTGCGCTCACGATCGTCATTTGTAAAACGACTGACTAGATAATCCATCATAATAGTTTGAGATGAAAAGTCCGGAGCAACGGTCTCAGTACCAGATATACCGGGAACCGGGTATATCCACTCCGCCAACGCACCTTGATCTCTTAATATTGGTCTACATACTTCCTGTTTCGAATTATCCATAAAAACCTCTGATTATTAATATTTTACCATATTTTTACCTTTTTTGCAAGACTTTTTAAGATTTTACAAATTATATAAGAGAAGCTTATAAATTAAGCGAACATTAAATATTACAATAATAGTCCAAGTTAGTCAATAGTCTAATTATCTACGAGACTTGTCTATATTTTTAAACAATGTTAAAATAATCTAATTATTATTTAAAGGAAAGGGCATAAAGATGTTGATAAAAAATTATTTTCAATCCGGAAGTGCTTTTTCCGTCTCTTTGAACAAGTTTTTATTTTAAAAATAAATAATTAAAATTTAAAAAAATTAGGTCGATAATCAGGAGGATCGAACCTATGAAAAAGAATATTCAACAAATTGGTTCTATTAAGGTAATTCAGTTTCTATTTAAGCTATACAAAGTATCCCCAATTGGGGTACTAGGCATGGTTATTAGTCAGCTTTCATTCGCTATTCTAACCACTACAATAGCCCCAATTTTTATTTCAAAATTAATGACTCAAATAGCTCGAGGAGATGCAACTCTTAACAACAGCGTTGGATTACTGATTGGTTATATTATTGCTTTATTTTTTGGAGATATTGTTGCAGTCCGAATCACTCTTGCTCTTGCTTATATAGTTGAATCTAAAATGCAGGCATTAACTTTAGAAAAAATCATGGAAAATCAAACAGCTAAAAGTTTTAATTTTCATTCTAACCATATGAGCGGTGGAATAGTTTCAGATACCAATAAATTAATTGGGTCAATCGAAAGATTTTGGGATTCTTTAATGTTTACCGCTACACCCATTATTGGAGCTGTTTTGTCTGTGACAATAGCCTTGTCATTTATTTATTGGCAATATGCCATAGTATTATTTGTTTTAGCACTTATTATTACTATCTTAATAATTAGATTTCAAACTTCCATCGCACCAATTAGTAAAAAAGTTTCGATACGCTCAAGTGCCCAAACTGCCTATTTTGCAGATGTTATATCTAATATAGCTACCGTTAAAGCTTTTTCTAATGAAAAATATGAACTTAAATCCTACAAAAATAAAATTGATGATTGGAAAACCGCGACTCTAAAAGAAATGAGAAGCGTCTTAGTAATTACTGGTGGATTTGGATTAATGCTGACAATAATGAATATTTCAGCCTTTTTAGCAGCTATTTTAGCCACTCAGTACAAAATAGCCAACATAGGAACTATATATTTAGTCATTAATTATACTTTAAGTGTCGTAATTCAACTTTGGACCATAAGCAGTATAACTAGAAGTTACATCCGCATTATAGGTGATGCTAGTCCTATGATTACTATGTTAAACGAACCCATTGATTTACTTGACCCTAAAAACCCCCAAAAAGTACAAATAAATAGAGGGGGGATTAAACTAGAGAATATTGTTTTTGGACACGAACAAAATAAGCTATTATTTAATAAGCTTAATCTGGTTATAAAGCCTGGCGAAAAAATTGGTCTTATTGGACATTCTGGATCAGGTAAAACTACTTTAACCCGCTTGTTATTACGTTTTATTGACATAAAAAGCGGAAGAATATTAATAGATAATCAGGATATTACCAGTATAACCCAACATGATTTAAGGTCTAAGATTGCTTACGTTCCTCAAGAACCCGTACTTTTTCACCGGTCTATCAGAGAGAACATTACATACGGAGAACTTGATGCTAATTTAGATACTATTCAGGCCATTGCCAAAATGGCCAGTGCTCATGATTTTATCACAGCCTTACCAAAAGGCTATGATACTCTAGTAGGTGAAAGGGGCGTTAAGTTAAGCGGCGGACAAAGACAAAGAATAGCTATCGCACGAGCAATGCTTAAAAATGTCCCGATTTTAATTCTAGACGAAGCAACTTCATCTCTTGATAGCGAAAGTGAAAATTTAATACAAAAGGCTTTGTGGAAATTAATGGAAAATAAAACTGCTATTGTTGTTGCCCACAGATTAAGTACTATTCAAAGAATGGATCGTATTATTGTCATGGAAAACGGTCAAATTATAGAAGAGGGAAGTCACAAAGAACTTATTCATAAAAATGGAGTTTATACAAAATTATGGTCACACCAAAGTGGTGACTTTTTAAAAGATTAAAACACATCAGACTTTATATTTTTAGTGTTTTTTATAAAGTTTATTAAAAGAGTTGTAATAAATATCAACACGAAATAGCACTAATTTAATACTCTTTGTTAACAATAATCTTAGATGAAAATAATTCGTTAAAATTGTAAAAAAATACACATAAAAAGGGTGCTTATACTAACCAATTAAAATGACAAATATATACCTAAGAAAAAAGTAGTATTAGTCACTAGTTTCATTAATTAAAAACTAGACAAAAATTTAGTGGATAATTTCTGTTAACAAGACTAGTTGTTAAGCTATAATAAATCGATTAGTCTAAAACAGCCGTTATTATAAAAGTCTATGAATCAAATAAAATACATCTTTAAAACGACTATATCTACTCTCCGTACTAAAGAGGGTTTTGACCATTTTTTTAAATATTGGCTAGGTGGAAGTATTTATTTTTGGAGTGGCTACATCATTTTTGCCGTTGGATATGGCTTCCTGCACTGGTATTGGTTACTAGCTAAAATTATAGCTGATGGTATTAGCTGGACTCTTAATTATTTTATCCAACGACACTGGGTTTTCTCTCATCAATCTCATTTTACTGAAAAAAAACATATTAAAAGATATATACTCATTGAAAGTATCGGTTTTATAATTGATTACTTAATAATTTGGGGACTGAAAACAATTGGTATCACACCCTATATTGGATATTTTATTTCAGCTGGATTTTTCACTGTCTGGAGTTATTTATGGTATCAATACTGGGTGTTCCCAGTCAAAAAAGAAACTTTATAAACCCTTTGACAAACCAAAACTACATACCTGCTCACAGGTTAGGGTTAAGTCTGATTAACCAGGGTATTGATGTTAATGAAGAAATTATTCCTGTCTCGGTTGTAGGTACTCCAATATATAGACAGTAATACTTCTAGTGTTCTAGCGCCTTTGGTAGTCTTGCAGCCTAAGCTCTTGGCTCTTTTCATGACTAACTTACGAATATCCCGTTCAGCTCTGTTGTTATCTGCTGGTATATCTTTGTTAGTTAGGCAGACGGTCAAACAGTCTATGTATTCCACTAATCCAAGCTTGAGATTGGTTAGTTTCTTGGGATCCAGGTGATGAGCTTTAGATATTTTGAGTAGTTCTTGTCTAAGTTCGTTAGCCTGAGCTTCTCTGGCTTGTTGGTTAAAATCTTCCTTAAGATAACTACGTAGCCTAGAGTAAATAATCTCTATTTGGTCATGAAACTCTTTAACATGAATTTGTTTATCTTCTTCTAGGTCTTCCAGACGCGTAAGTAGCTTAGCCTCACGGAACATATGAGCCCAGCATATTTGGTGTAAGTTAAATAAATGTTTGTAGGCAGAATAACGATCAGTAATGCCTATGCCCTGAAAGTTTTCACCAAGTAAAGCTTCAGCGTTACCCTTGCCCCTAGAGTCAGACAATTTGAATACTACATCAGTAGAAGTGGTGCTACTCATGCTCCAAGCATAGCCCGATCCCTCTGATTGTATCCGCCACCTGCTCTCATCCATATGAACAGCCGGACCGGCTCTAATAACATCCTTTAATTCCTCAAATTTAGGCAGAAGTTTTAATCTTTGGCTATCTAGTATCTCACTTATTTCTCCATCAGATATCTTGAGGCTGTAAAGGTCCAGAAGTAAGTGTTTCACCTGATCATAGCTGTGATCCCTGAGCGTTACTAGATAACAAACCAGTAGACGGACAGTCGGGCCCAACGACACTTTCTGGCCTCTAAGATCCTTGGCGCTAGAGTATTTACCACAAGCCGTGCAGTAACCGCGTTCAATGGTTTGTTTAGTTACGGTTTTAAACTTAGATATGCCGTCTAGAGCGGCTAGCAGTATATCCTCTACATAACGAACGTACTCTTCTTTATCTACTAGCTCACCATCACAATGTTTGCAGGCATTGACGGAGTAATGCTCTTCAGAAGTAATTGATTCATCACCTGGTTCGTCCCGTTTGAATGAATCTTTATCTCTGGGTGGTTTACCGGAACCGGGTTTGTTGCTGTCGTCACTAATGCGTGGTCTCTTTTTTCTGCCAAATACCATAGACTCCAGTTCGGTTATGCGAGTGTTTTGAGTTTCTATGATAATCTTTAGATCGTATACGATTGTTTCAAGTTCGGTTATCCTTTGATCTTTAGTTTTCTCTCGCTCTCGACTAGCTGCATGGAGTTTGCGTAAGTTGCGTAATTCAACCATACGAACAGCAATTTCTTCATCAGTTAATTTTTTACCGTAAGCCATTGTTTTTTGTTTTAGAAATACTACTTACAGTTTAACATACCCTAACCTGTGAGCAGGTATTGGAATTGGTCTGGACTTTTTTCGTTTTTAGGATATAATTAAACCTTATTAACTTCAGTTCGTAACTATAAAAGTGTAC
>JAJZCO010000018.1 GCA_021846095.1 bacterium
TCCAGTCCATGGATCTTTTTTTTTAGCCATTCTAGTTCAGCATCTCTAATACCTATTACTCTATGTAACTCATCAATTTCAGATTGATTGATTGAACCACTTCTAAGTTTAGTATTAGGTTGGATATAGATATCTGGAGCACCAGCTTTTAGAGCATCCCTCCATCTTCTAACTTGAGTAGGATGTAGTTGATACTCTGATGCTATTTGGTTAATAGATCTATCTTCCTTAATAGCAGCTAGTGCAATAGTTGCTTTTTGGGATGGTGAATATTGTTTTTTCATAAATAAAAAAACCTCCTTTTTATATAAATTATATCCCTAAAAAAAGAGTCTTAAATTATCTATGAGGTTTGTACAGTTTTACCCGACCAGTTCAGAGAAAGGCACTCCACTTTTAAATTTGGGCTAACAATTTGTAGGATGGCGTTGACATATTTAGCTCAGTAACTACAATAGGAAACATGCTAGAAAAATGGAAATTTATAGAACGCAAGGTACTTCTTGACCACCCACGTATGAAGATAGTAGAGGATTACGTAAAGCTTCCAAATGGCAAACAAATCAATTACATTCTCGAAGCATCCACCGACAAAGCCAGCGTTGCCATTATTGCAATCAATGACAAGAACGAAATCTTGTTACAAAAAGAGTATAGTTATCCACCAAATGAAGTTCTGTTCCAATTGCCAGGCGGAGCTGTCAAAGAATCTGAGGAAATTGTTGTGGCGGCCAACAGAGAGCTAAGTGAAGAATCCGGTTATATAGGCAAAAATTGTCAAATAATCGGATATTTTTATTTAAATAATAGAAGATCAGACCGGAAACAATATGTTATTTTGTGCAGGGATTTAATTAAGAAAAAGCAGTCACATGACGACGAAGAAATAATTGAAAGTATCTGGGTTTCGCTTGATAAGGTAGACCAGCTTATTAAAGAGAACAAGATTACAAACGTAAGTCTTTTGGCGGCGCTTCGTTTATACAACGCCCTTTGATTTTTTCCCGCTAGCCAGCTAAAGTAACATATGAACGACCGTCTTCAAATGATGTGATAATACTATTTTTTAGGTAGGTATCTGCCCCTAGGGCAGCATTGCCTAGAATCTCACACCGTTTCAGAATAGCTTCTTTGGCGATCTCAGCTTTGCTATCAATAACATTTTGGTTACCGCTTAGTAGCATATTGCTGTTCAAATATTGTTCGGGAGTTCCAGCGTCTTTCCAGTAACCTTCATGCGTTTGAATAAAATAGTGACCTACTTTTGTAGTGCCGACAGTAGGACAGACTATATCCTTATATATAGCGAGGTTTTGTTACTACGGCGTAGCTCTTTTAAAATGTTTAAAATATAAGAGTTGCGAAATATGAAAGTGCCTGTTGTGCTGACATCATGTACTGACGGTATTTTTTTAATACTGATAGCTGAGTCACCATCTACTGTCAAATATTCCCCATATTTTTTCTGTGGCACAGTCATTAAAGTCATATCTGCTTCGGATTGTCTGTGTACTTTGAGATATTCTTTAATATTGAAATGCCCGTCATATATGTGATTACAGGGTAATACTAATAAATCACCCTCAGTTTCAAGTTCCGAGAGCTGTTTATAGTGTTCGACCAGAGAACCTCCACTCCCTACCCAGCAAATTTTTTACTTTATCACTGAATTTTTGGTCGGACACTTATTACGCCTATGCATTAAGTAACACGATACTACGAACTAATTTATTAGGCTACGTCTTTGATTCTAAATCAATAAAGTGAGTTGCAGCTAGCTCTATACTATTGAATACCTGTACGCCTTTATCTGACCATCGTTTGATAACCTCGATATGTCTTTTGACGGCTTCAAAATCTTCATCTTTAGCTCCACCGTTATACTTCGTATTTTCGCGCTTATTAATATACTTTCGGTGCGTTTCTTCGTCTAAAATAACAATAGCATCGGGTCTGAGCTAGTTATTAGAAGAACCGACAATCCATAGACCCTGTTTTATTGCTTGTTGAGTCATGACGTCAGATCGATTATTTACCTCCATGACAACTTTCATATCATACACCCATTCTTCGGATAATAAATCAGCATTAGTGATATGCCAAAAATAGTCACCATCTATCCAATGCTTTTCCTTCTGATTACATACATAGTAGCTTTTTCCGCTGCCCGAAGCGGCAAGTATAAATCTTCCTTTTTTGTGTGAAATGTACTTTTGTTTTAATTTATTAAATACGTATGTTCCATCACTAAAAACTATTGGTGTGTTGATGTCCATGTAGTACTATTATATCTTAGGGTTGAGGAATTAAAAATTTTTATGTTGTTAGGGAGTAAGCTGATGAAGAACATCTTAGTGATTGGTGGTAACTCAAAGCTTGCAAAAATTTTTATAAAAAATTACAAACATAACGCAAACTTACTCATTACTTATAGAGGTAAAAACGATGCTACAATTGTCGATGAAGATGGACTGAAAACGTATGAACTGAATATGGGTGACATATTCTCTGTACTCCTGAGTTTCGCAATTAGTGCTATGAATTTAACTTTTTTAGTAATGGTTTAAGTCGATCATGCTGTAGTTATTATATAACTACTTTATAAATAAAGTTGGCTGAGCATAACGGTTAGGAATCTTTTCGATTTTAGTTCAACCTCTGTAAAAAATAAATATGACGTCTTAAGGTTTGTTGGCCAGCTCAACTCTAATGCCTAGTTGGCGGAGTTAAGAATAGGTTAAGTGCAAACTCCAGTACGTAAGAGTATACTTTTTGATAGAATGAAAGTCGTTTTAATATCCTGCGTAAAAGCAAAACTAGATCACGAGGCTCTGGCCAGAGATCTATATATAAGTTCGCTTTTTCGAAAAAACTTAGCATATGCTCGTTCGCTATGTCCTGATAGAATATTTGTTCTTTCGGCGAAGTATGGATTAGTGAACCTTGACCAGAAACTCGAACCTTACGAGCAGACACTGAAAACTATGAGTGCCCGAGAGATCAAAGAATGGTCGATAGGCGTAGTTAGACAGCTGGAGAAAAAACTAGATTTTACTAATGATGAAGTGATCTTTTTAGCTGGCAATAAATACCGCAAGTATTTGCAGCCATTATTTACTAAAACAAGTGTACCGCTGGAGGGTATGAGTATTGGTCGGCAGCTTCAGTTCCTTACGAATCAGGCAACAACCAGCAACGTGTGCTGTGAACTTCATAAGTGGGTGAATAGCTTACCAGTATTTAGCTTTCCATTCGATGAGTCAAAGATACCCCATAATGGGCTCTACATTTTATTCCAAAAGGGAGAAACGGGCCACGAACTAAGTCGCATTGTGCGTATCGGCACACATACCGGTCAGAATCAGCTTCGGTCTCGTTTGCGACAGCACTTCATAACTGAGAACAAAGACCGCAGCATCTTTCGGAAGAATATTGGACGATGCTTGCTTAATCGGGCACATGATCCGTTCTTGGAAAAGTGGGAGATCGACCTTACTACACGGCAGGCACGTGAACAGTATGGGCCATCAATTAATGCACTAAAACAGCAGGCCATTGAACGTGAAGTGTCTGTTTACTTGCGGAATAATTTTAGTTTTGTGGCTATTTCCATTGAAACAAAGGATGATCGTCTGGCATTTGAATCAAAAATTATCTCGACGGTTGCCACTTGCCCAGAGTGTCGACCATCCAACACATGGCTCGGGTTGTTTTCTCCCAAAGAAAAAATTCGGAGTAGTGGCCTGTGGCTGGTCAATGAGCTCTATAAGCAGCCGCTAGATAGTATAGATCTTAAGAAGATTAAATCCCTTCCACACATACTTCCTAAATAAATGCCTAAACTTGACAATGCACACATTATTACCCGGAGTGTATCATGATAATTCGTAATCCATATACGATTCTGGACTACCGCTCAAATTCGTGACATATGCGTATGTTAGTCAGGAGTCTTTTTGTATTTTCTATACTTAGTTCGTACTTTATCTGGTTATGAATAAACTTTAAAATTATGTGTATTGAGTTTATCTTTAAAGATTATTTATCACCGTGTGTATTGATATATTGGTCAATAATTTGGATATCAATTAAATCTTTTTGACGCGCGCTTCTATGCTTGAATAAACGTACATAATCTAGTTTGACGAATGGTAATCCATCTAAAATATCTGCTGTTTTGATCTGATGGATTATATCCGGATCCGTATCACTGTAGTTGTTAAAAAACGATCCCTTTCCCATGATTTTTACTAAACCTTTTGATAGAACTATTTTTGTGATTCCATCTTTTTGTATTGGTTTATATTCTCTAGCTAGAATTTCCCACAAGTAATCATCCGCTATTATGCCTGCATCATGGATTTCTCTAAGACCTGTAGCACCCATAGGCCCACTAGAAGATGTTATTGCGTAATGACCAAAAGGTAGCTCCAAGGCTCTTACTAAGTCAAAGATATGTTTATTATGATCATTTAGGTTACTTTTATACATACAACAATCATAACAAAAACAAAGTATCATTAATATCGGTGGGATTATTACTCTACTTGTTTTTTGATTAACTATGGCTGGGATGAAGGGATTCGAATCCCCCTTGAGTAAAGTTTATATGTTCAAGTTATAATTCTCTGCCGAGAATATGTATTGTTCGATGAATAGTTCTTTGAATGGTATAACCGAATTTTGTTCATAAAAAACAAGAGTAGCTTCTTTGTAACTACGATCATTTACGCTTCTGTATGATAAAGGTGCTAAGTTATCACTTATTAAAATTGCATTGCCTAATAAGCGGCTAGTCCTTTTATTGCCGTCTACGAATGGTTGAATATAGCTTAAACCTAAAACTGATAGTAAAGCCTTTTCGTAGTTATTTTGTGTATATCCTATGTACGTAAGAAGTTTATTGACTGCTTCTTTAATTTGAAACTCATTTTCTAGAGGTCTATAGTTTGTTCCAGTAATGCCAACTAAGGTCTTACGAAATCCCCTAGTAATATTTAAATTTTTGCCAACAAAATCATGAAGTTTTCCTATCAAAGGCAAACTAGGGTGTCTCCATATTTTTGGATTTTCTAATATAAATTCCAAAGCATCTTTTTGGTTAAGAATCATTTGAGCTTCAAACTCAGTATTGCTTGGTGATCTTTCTCCATAAAGCAGTAGTTTTTCAGTAGAAATTAGATCATACGTATTACCTTCAATCTGAGAAGTTTTCCATGAAAATTCAACAATAAATCTCATCAGTTCTTTTTTTGATGCGTTTAGGTCGACTAGATTAGACTTGTTATGAAAATGTTTTGTAGCTTCTTCAAGTAAAGCAAGTTCTTTACTGCTAAACAGTCCTATAAAGGGCTGTTCGAATATATCAAATTGAAAATAGTTAGCCGCTATGCGATCATCAAGAGGCTTACTAAGGTACGTTTTTGTATCAACGGGACGTAAAATAAGTCCTTTTTTTGATAGTTTGTACTTAACAGATCTACCGGCACCAAATTTGGATAGAAAGTCTAACTTATATAGAGCACTCAATTGACGTTTAACTGTCACTAATGACAGATCTTGTTTAATTAGATTAGCAACTTCGGACGAGCTTAATTCTGAGTTTTTGTCAAAAACTTCTAAAACGGGATAATTAATAATCGTATCATTCATCTATAGTAATCGTATCATCTTGATACGATTAACGTCAAGGTAGATTTGGCTGAGCAGTGCGGTGTAGAACCTTTTCGTATAACGTTCGAATCCGGACAGCCCAGACTTTGCGAACTTACGCGCTGTAATTACCATTGGCTGAGCAGATTTGTCTATGTCGTTCAGGTTCGACCCTCGGCTTCAATATCGTCTACGGTTAATGAGCGTTTGAGCTTTTAACCTTTTACATAGGGATGCAGTTGGTCATATACACTTTTAAAAAACTGCGATGCAGTCGTGTTTGCTTGAGCTCTTTTGTTCCCTGTCCCGGGCATATTAAACCAAAATCCACTGACTTGTGATTTCACGCTCGCATAATCGTTAAGGATAGTCTGATAACTAACAGTTCGCCCACCCGGATTAGAGCCTATGCCTACTAAGACGATGCAACTTGGATTACTTTGTCTAATTTGATTCAGAGCAGAAGATACATAGCTCGAAAAGCCCGGGTAGCCTTCATCTTGCTGGGCTTGTAGTTCAAACATATCTGTATAAGGAGCGCCTTTTGAAGCAATTCCTAGATTCAAAAATTCATTATATTTACTTTGGCCGCTTGCAATTGCTGAGCCGGCGAGAACTTTTGTTAAATCATTTGCAGGCGTAAAAATCAATTTCATCCCATGTTGATGGACTAAACTGAATGCTTTTTGCTCAAAGCCAAGCGGGTTAGTTTGTTCGCTAAAAGGGGTAGCAGACCATGTTTCAGGATCATAAATAATGTATTTCGTTGCAGAGGGAATGGCGTGCGCGCTAAACGCATTCTGCATAGCGGCAAAACTAGCAAAGTGGTGAACTATTGTGGCGTTTGGTAGTTCTCGTTCTACGTTTATAGAGTTTTTCTTGCCTGAATTTTGATTTTGTATAAGTAGAGTATGGGGGTTATTAAAAAAGTAATTGATTTCAGTCTGTGGCATACCCGTTGATTGAAGATCGGCAACATTGTAATCGTTAATCATCCAGTATGTGCCGTTAGTATTTGTAGCTGTTTGTTGTGACGCTGGACTTGATTGAGTTGAAAAGCGCCCATGATGGGACGACCAGAACCACCATCCTAATAAACTAACCGTACTTATGACTATAATAGAGGCCAAGGCCTCAATAAGACTAAATCCTGAACGGTTCGTGTGCACAATAAAATAATAACAAAAACCTTTTCACATAGCTACCTATGATTTAAGGCTTCTACTTCTAAACCATCTCTCCTAAATAATCTTGGGACTGCGTAAATAGGCGGCATGCTCGATTTTTTGCAGGAATAGGACTTTAACTGGAGTTCGTAGCTTGGGGTTAAATTTGAAGAGTATTATTGTGAAGATTGGTTAGCCTGCCGCATGCTCCCACGGGAGCGACTGTACTCTTTGTAAAAAGCAATAAATATAGATTCAATCTCTTTGTGATCGCCCTATAGTCTCACGCTGTTGGCCTTATAGAAACTCATGATTAATGAGCCATCACCAATAGTGTTATTAGGTACATAAATACTCTTAGAGCCTTTATAGGGACACGTTGGTGAACTAATTGAACTTGCTCCTGTTGGATAGGAAGTAGGCTGGTTGAGGTTATTGCCTATTATTCCATTTCCTGGTACGAGAGACCAAAATAGCAGACCCATATTTAGACTTTTGAGATACGCTAAAAGGCTAGGCAAATCGACAGGAGAGTTGGGGTCGCAAAAATGCGTACCCTCATTATCTAAGAAAGCTTCAGGCATTATTGGCCAATTTTTGGTGTATTGACCGAAAGTATTGTACTGGGTTGTTTGTGTTGTGTCTCTCCATAGGTTTGGTTCTATGCCATATGCGATATTTCCCCCTGTTAACAAATGAGTTGGTAGTTCACTTAGGTCCTGGTCGTAATTAGGTCCCTCTGCGATTATGATATTTTTTGCACCTTGCTCTCTGATCGTGTTTACTAAAACCTGCATACCAACATATTGTACGATCTTTTTGGTTGTCGCGTTTGCACCAGAAGAAAGGTAGGCGTTGCCCCCATTCTGCCATATATCCCAGATATTTGAGCCAGCTAGCAAGGCATCGGCAGGTAGTCTCGGCTCATTATAAAGATCAAAAAATACATCAGGGTAACCCTTGTAGTGTTGTGCCATAAACTTCCAAAAAGTTGTTGCTGTAGAAGTTGGGAAGGCCGGGCCGTCATAATGTTCCTCTTGAAGTGTAATTATGGCGACCATACCGAGACTATTTGTCTGTTTAACGAGACCATCTATGAGATTTAAGTAAGAGTGGTTTATGCTACCATTACTATTAAACAGATGTTCTTGTGCCACCTGGAATCTTAGTATATTCATATTCCAATATTTTGCAGCGGCGTTTATTTGAGCAGTACCCGTATTGCCTGAAATACCCTGGCCCTGACATAAAGAGGCTGGTTTTCTTTCAGAAGCACATTCGATAATTGTGCCATAAGGTACAAATTGCTTGCCGTTTGGTCCGATAATTTTGTTTCCTACGACGTTGAAATCGGCAGAAGGCGGTACCCCAGAACTCTGATTTACGCCAGCAGGATATGAAGACGCAGTAACTGGACTGTTAGTTTTATGATTTAAAACTCGCCAAGCGCCAAAACCAATAATGGATATAACAATCAATAATACTAATGTTTCCAAATGTCCAAATCCCACTTGATTTTTGTGGATTGGTTTTAGTCTCATAATGATTCATTATACATTGAATTTAATTTAGCTTGTTTTTACTCTATGTGTTTTTGTTAGACAATGTTTTGGATTGCGTTTTTTTTCGTGTCATCTTGAAATACTAATCAAATCCGTAGAATTAAGGGTAGGATGCTATAGGACGTTATGGTTTTTCGTTCGAATCCAAGACCCCAGAGCATAACGATCTGGAACCATTTTGGACTTTGTTCGTACTAATACTGAAAGTCTAGACTTTACGGACTTTCATGTTGTACGTATTATTGGCTGGGAGAACAGGATGGATTTCAAGCTTTTGATGAGCAAATAGAATGCGATATTGAGGAGATTTGTAAATTAATTTTTAATGTACTTTACAAAGGTACGGACTAAATGTACAATTAGAATGTAGTGAATAACTCAAAAAGAAAGGATTTGTAAAATGGGTACTAAAACACTTACAGTTTCAGAGTTAAGAGGTAATCTCGCTGATTCTCTTGATGCCATTCAAAATGATGAGGTGTTAATTGTGACACGTCGTGGTAAAAAGGAACGAGCTATTATAGATCTTGATAGGCTTGAGGATCTATTAGCAGTAACAAACCCAGCATACCTTAAAGCAATACAAGAGGCACGAGACAGTAAAGAATATTTTAGCCATGATGAGGTATTTGGAGATATATAATGTCATCGTACAAAATTCTTTACAAGAGACCTGCAGTCAAATCGATCGAAAAACTTACACCTCAAATTAAAAAAAGACTCAAATCAAAACTTGAATATTTCATGGATCAGGATGACCCACTCGTATATGCAAAAGCTTTGACCAAACCAAGTGACGCTCAATACAGGTTCAGAGTAGGAAATTATAGAGTTTTATTTGATATCGAGAGAGATAATATTGTGATTCTGTTAGTGCAACATAGAAAAGATGTCTATAAAAAATAACTATCTTTAGCTCAACAACAGCAGGAAAACACTATAAGTAATTCGACAGAATTACAATCATATATTTTGGCTGGGGAAACGGGACTTATTCCAAACTTTTGATGATCTGAATAACCCAAACAGCAACTTAACTAGCATAGTTCAGATTAAAGAATTATTAGAAGATAATAATAAGACTAATAACTTAGGAGATTTATAATGATAAATCTCCTAAGAAATAAACTAATTAATCTTTTAGATCAAACTAACTCTATTTTACTTAATGAAGATGACTTTTATAAAGTCTTTTTAAAAGACTTAAATAAAGCCTCATCTGAAGTAATAATAGAAAGTCCTTATATAACAACTAAA
>JAJZCO010000019.1 GCA_021846095.1 bacterium
AAAATATAAAGTTTTAAACAGTATGGATTATGGAAATGTCCCACAAAACCGCGAACGTATATATATTGTAGGTTTTAAAGATAAGAATAAGTCTGAAATATTTGAGTTTCCGTCTCCAATTAAACTCACAAAATCTATTAAAGATATACTTGATCATGATGTTGATCAAAAATATTATTATAATGGTAAACCTCTTTTCGAAAAACTTGTTAATGATATTAAAGAAGAAGGTAAAGTTTACCAGTGGCGTAGACAATATATCAGAGAAAATAAAAAAGGTGTTAGTCCAACTCTAACTGCAAATATGGGTATGGGAGGACACAATGTCCCGATAATATTTGATGGTAAAGGTATTAGAAAACTTACCCCAAGAGAATGTTTTAAATTACAAGGATTTCCTGATAGCTACAAATTACCGCTTAATCTAGCGGACTCAGCGCTTTATAAACAAGCCGGTAATTCAGTAACAGTTTCGGTTATCGAAAGGATTGCAAAACAAATCAATAAAGTACTACTTGAAACTTAGTATCTCAAGTGTTCATCTAAATAATCTTAAAACCTATATTATTTAATTCAGATTAATTTTATCTTGTTTTATCTGATTTAAAAGCAATAAAATTAGTGAATTTTTTACCCATTTCTGATAATTGATTGGAGTTGGTGTTTAAAGAATTATCACCTATTTGACCCTTTTGGTGGACTAAACCTTTATTCCTTAAATCATCCATAATGTAATTGATATTATTGATATCTAATGAGGAGTATGATTTTTGTATGACTTCTATTAAATCACCTGAATTGTTATTAAAAAGTATTGCAATTATTATAACGTGTGTAACAGTTAAGTTGTCTAAAAGTTGCAAAAATATTTCTTGTTGCTCGTTACTTAAATTATTATCATTAGTAAGACTATTAAGAAGTATTGCTCGGTAACAATCAATTTTTTCTTGTTGATAATTATCCATAACTCCTTTTAATGTTTTCTCAAATATATAAGCAAAATTATCTGTATTTATAACATCCGTTTTAATTTTATCTGAGATTTTTTCTATGTATATTGAAATTTTATTAATAACACAGTCCAAACGTTTTGATTTTTGAGTAGGAATAAAGTCATCTATTAACGAAGTCAGAGAACCACCTATAAGAGGTACCCCCGCAAGTCCCGCTACTAAAAAACTACGTGTTGTATCGAACTTATTATTCTTTTCTAACCCTATTTTAGTAGCTAATTCATTGATTGCATTAGTAGATTCGGTAATTTTTTGAGAATTTTTTGTATGCATATATCTGATTATATCACCGACAAATTATATTTTACTTTAATAATTACGTATTAAAACCACGAGCTCATAATTTTGCATATATTAGAATAAATTAAATTAAATATTAGCTGAGTGTCAACCTCCCCGTATTCTAGACACCTTGTCCATTCTCTAATTAATGTTTTGTAATGTAGCAGCATAAGCAGTTGGACTCATCTTTAAAGCTGTATGGATTCTTTTATGGTTGTAGTAGTGAATAATTAAAACCACACCTTCATACAACTTGAGTAATATCTTTAAGTCTTTTAGTATTTTTTAGTTTATTTGCACTATATGAACCGAATTTTTTTATTAATATAGTAAAATTACTTAATGACCGATAAAACTACTGATAATATAGCTAAAAAACTTAAAGAGTATAGACTGAAGAATAATTTTTCTCAGGCTGAATTAGCCGGTAAAGCCGGGATTGCATCTAATACGTTAGCAAGACTAGAGCGTGGTGAGCATAGAGCATCTTCTCTAACTATCGAAAAACTAGCAAAAGCCCTTAAAGTTAAAGCCTCAGACATTCTTAGTTACTAGATTTTTTATTTACTATTTTCTCAAGTTCTAATAATTTTTCTGGATCATTGTGAGACAGATTATGAAATTTAGATTTTAGATCATTAAGAAGGTGAATAGCATCTTTTTTGCTGGCATGCTTAGGATCGTTTAACTTTAAATAGTGAAGAACTTTATTGATGTCTTCTTCAGTCATTTTATAATTATCAACCATATTTCTACCGTCTTAATTTATTAGATTATCTAACTTAGTAAATCTTATCATGTCCCAAGCAAGCTTACTAGATTTGATTCTTCTCATGATCTCTAAACTGTTATTTTGTGACAATACATTCAGACTTCCTTCATACAGTATATTTCTATCAATAATAACTACCTTCCGGTGATGATTAGTGCTATAAATTACCTGAACTCCTAGATGAAGTAACTTTGCTATAACTTTATTTGCTTCAGATCTTAAATACTCATTATCTAATTCTTCTGGGTCTTTAGTATTAATTACTATTTTAATGTGTTTAGTTTTTAAAACTTTGAGGGTAGGGAATATATAGTCTAATCTTTTAGTTGTTAGGTAAGGGCTTTCTATAATAAGTTCACAGTTAGCTTTCTTTATATCTTTTAATAGTCTTGGATAAAAAGTATTACTGTCAAAAAGATCTGAGTTGTCTGGTACCACTGTTCGTTTAATGGCAGATAAATACTTAAACATGATAATTCAGTTTATCTTCAAGATAAATTATTTCATCCTCTTTAAGTATTAAACCTAGATTAGATAATTTAATTTGGAGTGATCTTAAATTAGGCTCAAAGCGGTTCCACCTATTATCCAGTTCGCGCACCAAGATTGACTTTTTAGTTATTACCATAGTTACAAGGCTTTTTTCTTATCTAATAATACGTTCAATAACGATATACGACACAATAGATCTATTTTAATAGGTCCAAGACAAGCCATCATCCATCAAACAGAGAAACGCTCAAGTTCAAGAAAAGCACCTCACCTGAGTTTTAAACTATATTTAGGTCGCTTCCACAGAGCTAATTGATAATAGACTTCGACCGACTCTAAACTGCCAGAAACTCATAAATAATGTTAGCAGTTTATTACCGTTATGGTTGGCAATGTCAGTAATGTTCTGTGGACCTGTTGTTTGCAGAGCTATTTTTATTAGGCGAGTCTCCATAGCTCGGTTGCTTGCTTTGCCAATACTTTCGTGCGAGCGTCAATTAGTTTCAGACCCCAGGCCTTGTATTTAACAAGTTCGCGAGTCATTGTTATTTCAGATTTTTCGTACTCAACCTTCTTTGCTTCAAACGGATTGTTTGATGCCACGATGTTTAACTTCTTGCCAAGCATTGTCAAGTTACCTAGCTTAGTGAGGTATTCACCGTGAAGCGCAACGTCTTCGCCGAGGTACGATACCCAATCGCCAAATTCTTGCTTAGCTTTCTTGGTATCGATAGTCTGTGGCATGATGTGTTCTAGCTCGACTGCGCGATGGCTTTTGACAACCATCTCCGTTGGCGATAAGGTGGCGTAGCCTAGGTATTCCAATATGTATTTGGCACGGGCTTCTAACTGGCCTTTGAAGACATGCTTTTCAAGATGAGCCTCAAATTCTTCGTCGCTTGGCATGTTATCGACAAAAATCTGCTTGGTTTCAGCTACAATATTTTCATTTGGCAGTTTCGTAAGTGCTACGAAGATGTCTTCGAGTTCGTTCGTTCTGTACTCAGCCACATTGCGACGAAGCATGAAAATTTCAGTCATGCGTAAAATTTCGAGTATGTCATTATTTGCTATATTGCGCTTCATAAGATTTAGAATGTAAGTATACGAAGCAACCGAGCGGATTTTCTTGAGATTGACCAGTCGGCGATTAATTTCGTCATCTGCAAACGACGCGTGCTGAATGTTACTATATATATCGGCTGCCATGCGAAGGGTCTTTGCGAATGATTTCAGGTTCTGTTTATTCGCATTTTCAGATTCTTTGACCTCCGCAAATTCTTCGTACTGTTCGCGGAGTGTTTCGCCTTCTTCTATATTCTGTGCATAATAGCTCTTGAAAGCGTCGATCAGTCGTGTTTGTGTGACTCTCTGACCAGTTAGTCCGGCCAAATATTGCCGGAAGAAGTTATCCATGTCGATACCGTCGAGTAACAGGACAATTTTGGTCCAGTCTTCTTTTACTGATTTCAGCGTTTCACTACTGATAATCGAGGCATTACCTAACAAGAAGTTCTTAATGATATCGGTAGGGCTAAGGCTAAGACCACGATTGTTGATCGTTTCGAACAATTTGAAGGCGTCTTTGGCTTGTGCCACATCTAAACGAATGATATACGTCTGGTTGATAAACTTGTAACGCAATTGATTAAACTCTGTGTTACTTAGTTTGTTGATAAGTTCACCAATGATTTTTCGAGCTCGAAGTAAATTATTATTAATGATTTCTTCGATTTCTACGTTGTCTACGACGCGCATAAAGTCTCGATTGTCGAGATCACCAAGAACCAGCTTTTTTGACTTAGTTCCAGTGTAATCTTTGCTCGTGACCATTTTACTGATGGTCTGGGCGTCCTCGTCATTACCGTCGCTGCGAAGCCGGTCCTCAATGGCATCAAGGAATAGCATGATCGTTGTTGTACGCTGCTGACCATCTACTAGCTCGAGAGAGTTGATGCCAGCGCCGTGATCTCCGGTAAGACATACGATACTACCTAGTAGGTGTGTATCACCGCCTTCAAGATGGTTAATATCATCAAAAAGTTCTTTCACTTGCTTATCTTGCCAACAGTAGCGTCGCTGGTAGGTTGGAATGACAAATTGTTCGCTCTCGGTACTTAGTAATTGGGAGATACTTAGGCTAGTTGGCGTAATCTTCATATTACTGATAATTATAGCGCATATTTGTCTGTTCTTCGGATCGTATTGCTATAATATTGTTAAAAAGTTGAAATTGTGGGAAAAAATTAATAGATATACAGATTGTACTATTTGGCCTTGCCAGTATGTTTAACGAAAGTGTGTTTAGTACTATTATAGATAAAGAAAAAAGGATGGTATAAGACAATGGAAGTAATTAAATCTAGACTTCAAACCGCTTTAGAGCAGAGTTGGATAAAGCAAACGTCTAGTGTCCCTGACGAGTGGAATGTTGGTAATATTAGTCGAGGTCAATGTGTACCAACCGCTTTGGTTGTTCAAGATTATTTAGGAGGTGATTTACAAAAACTTACCACTATATACAATGGTAGAGAAGAAAGTCATTATATAAATATACTTTCTGACGGTACTATATTTGATGCTTGTCGTTCACAATACCCTGAAGACCAAAAGTTTCAATTGGCAAATGTTGTCTTAGATGGTTTTAACTCTATTCGTACCAAGCGATTGAGTGAGATCGAGACATCACAACGGTATAAACTTTTGAAATTAAGAGTTGAACAAAATCTTTAACTGTTAATTCTAATCTTTCTTTTGGGACTCTAAAATAATGACCTCTTTTATTACAATGATAACTTGCCTAATATTTTGGAAGATTGACATTGTTACTGGTTTAACTTATGTTAATTGTAGATAATGACACAAAAATAAAGGAATCACTTAAATGATCGAATTAAAAAAAAATCAAAATGGCTTTACCGCGGTAGAAGCCTTATTAATCATGCTTATTTTGGTAGTAATAGGCGCAGTAGGTTACATAGTTTATCATAATGATTACAAAACTAAAAAGGCCATAGTTTCAACTACGGCAGCAAAGGTAACGACAACCACTTCAGCTAAATCAAGTCCGACCGTGACCTGGCAGACCTACTCTAATCAGCAGGGTGGGTTCACCTATCAGTATCCCTCAAATTGGGTTAACTCCGTTACTAATCAACCCGAGTATTATGGTTCTTTTTCTGGCGTTGAAGGTACTATCACGGCGCCAGATGGCAATAAACTAGCTTGGATATTTCAATCGATTGGAGGTGGCGGAGGAGGTTCTAATAATTGTGCAAGTACACCTGGTAGTCATATAGCCTTTGCTGTTGGAAATTACTGTGCCTCTCAACAGGTGATAAGTACTCAACAGTTGCCAGCACTAAACCCCACAACCAATCAATACGCTCAACAACTTTTTAACGGGGGACTATATATTACTAACACTAAATATGACCCAGGTATCCATCCATTACAACCCTTATATCCTGGTATGCCAACGTACCCTGCTAATTCTATTAGTTACCAAATATGTCTTGATTCTTCATATACGTTTACTGAACCAACAGCAGGTACAAGCGTCGGCACAATGCTGTTTCCATGCGAATATTGGGATACTGGTTTTGAAGCCATATTCCCACTAAAGAACGGTTACGACTTCAATACGTCTGACGCACAGACAGCGGTTAAAATTATGAAATCGTTCAATACCTTACCATAGCACCATAGCTTATTTAGTGGTACTTGACCTGCAACAAAATAAGTACCTTCTTGATTAAAATAGCTCTGTATGCCTGCCATTGTTGTCCTATATTGATACCGTATTTAATTTTGCTGACTTACCATGTTCATCTACTTTTTTTTGGGTAGTTTAATCAGATCAGCCAATAACAAATCGCTACCGGCTTTTACTACTGTTTTAATCCGCTGTTATATCTGTTTGAGCTGAACCAACCACGCTGTTATTACTCATAGAATAAACATTAATTTGCCACTCACCAGGTGGAGGCGTGAAATTAATCTGGGCTTGGCCATTGTTATCAGTTATTAAACTAGTATTCCAGAGAAGATTAGTACCAATTGGATTAGTATAGCTTAATGTTGAATTGAATCCACCACCACATCGGCCACCACCACCAGAACCGATACTAGATAACGAAGAAGCTGAACTGGTCATGATTGGTAAGTAATGGTAAAACGAAGTAAACATACTTGGGTTAATTTGACTACTAAGATTGTATGCATTTTTGCTAACAATGCTAACGATCAGGTTAGTATTAAGAGGGTTACCGTTTGAATCTTTAGCTAAGACTTGCACCGAAGTTGGTTGATTAGCTGGAACAGTTGAATTTTGAGGGGATAATGTTAAGGTAGCCTGTTTAGCTGGGTTGGTAACGCTGTATTGTACTCCTTCAGAATGATAGACACCATTATCAAAATAATTAAATGTCAGGTTAAAGGATGGTGCTAAGTTAGGTGTGACGGTAAAAGTATATGTATTAGAGCCGGGATTTAATTTAATCATGGCTGGATTATAAATTCTACCACGATCCATGGTGACCATAGCGTTAATTAATGATGGAGAGTTTATGGTTAAAGTAACAGTTTGTCCAACTGTGAGATTTAATGGGGCGCCATAAACATCTAGTTGCTCTAATGTAGCACCGGACGTGTCATCAAGACCACTGGAATTTTGAACGTAATAGTAGCTAGTGGCTTGAATCTTATTGTTATATTGGTCTGACGTTGAAACCGTTAATTCGAGAGACTCCTGGCTGGTATAACCCACACTGGAAGGAATTGTTATGACGTCGTAACCATTATTGTCAGTAACTGCACTACCGCTGGTAATAACAGTTGGAGTTGTTCCGGTGTCATTGTATAACGTATAGTTAATTGGAGTATTGGCCATTGGCTTGCCATTAAGATAATTCAAATAAACTCTGCTAATTAGATTTTGGCTTGGTTTAATAACGCTTCGACTCGAACCGAAATTAATTACCCCGTTCCCTTGATGGATAATGGTTGTTGCTCCACCGGCCACCGTATTGGTTGCACCAGGAAAATTAGCTTGAAGTGTGACGGTTTGACTGGTCTGAGAATTTGGCAAATTACTGACATTCAGAGTATATGTTGCTTGACCTTGAGAATTTAGTTGGATTGTTGTTGGACTACCGGAAATTTCAGTTCCAGTGTTACCAAATTCTGATAGGTTTGAGTATGGGTCATTCTCGTAGTAATTATTAGTAAAGGTGTGAAGTTGTAGGCTAGCGTTGGCGGCAGGTTGTCCATTACTATTTGTAGCTGAAATATTAGCTGTGATTTGATCAGTTGGTAGATAAGATGATTTAGAAAAATTAATAGTTATATTGGAGTTACTAACTGGTTCGGTTGAAACAGTAAATGAAGTTAGAGCAACATCATTGAGCCAATTATTGCTTGGCGAAGTAACATAAATTTGGAAAGTAGCATTACTATTAGTACCTAGCCAACTTGGATTAATTGGAAAACTACCACTGAAATCACCGTTAGCATTAACAGTAGAGTCGAAGCTGGCTAAAACCGAGCTACCACCAGAGCTGATAACATATAGATGCAGTATAGTCGAGGCTGGCAGTAGGCTATATAAAGCATCTTGATTAGCTCGAACAAATCCGGCATATTTAACAATACTATTAGGACCATAGGTTGGTTTATCGGTTATCCCGTAGACACTAGGAGCGATACTCAGATTTTGATCAACTCTAATGTCACCAAGGCTATTAGGAATTGATAAGGGGACTAAAGCTTGACTACTGCCATTGCTCGCTACCAAAATATCTGTACTAGGAGAATACGGTGTATTGATGGTAGCCAATCCGTCGACGTTAGTTTGACTAAGTAGGTTAACCCCACCATTTAGATTATAGGCAGATACAATTGTGGTAACGGGACTAGAACTGGTAAAACTTTGAGTACTTAGAACTGTTGATTGGTCATCTTGTCGAGCTATAACGCCGAAGTCACTATATACTACCCAAACATGACCTAATTGATCACCGTTAGGATCAGTCGCGACGGCTAAATATATACCGTTGCCTTGGTTAACGACATAATTACTGGATTTATTTAAATTATTGGTGACGGCGATATTTTGCATAGATGCAGTAGATATGGGTGAGTTTAGGCTATTGTTATTAGAAGTGTAGACTAGTGAATTTAACAGGTGGGACATATCACTTTTATAAAGTGTAACGGTTATTACTGGGTTAACTGAACTACCAAAAACAAATGAAAAAGTTTGAGGACTATTAGCTGATGCCGAATCCACTTGATAATAGATGTAATTATTCTGTTGAAAAATAACGTCGTTTTGAGGTAATGAGGTAGTAAAACCATATAAGTAATTTGCGCCTAGTTTAGCTCCTTCATTACTTTGATAGCTTCCATTTAGCATAATTTGAATTTTTGAACCTTGTGGAAATGGTGTATTTGGAGTAAAAATTGCCTGGTTTGGGTTACTACCTTGACTAAATTTACCAGAAATATTTGGTGTAATAAAAAGATTTCCAGTTAATTTCTGGGCATTAACGGGTTGACTAAAATTAATGGCAATAGAAGTGGCTGGATTAACATTAATCTGATTAATGGCTGGTGAGGTCGATAATATTTTGAAGGTAACGTTTTTAGCTTTGAATCTGACTACGGCTAAATTAACAACATTATTACTATTTTTATGCCAAACATTTTTCCAAGCGACGAAGCCACTTGCTCCCAGAATAATTAAGATGATAAAAATAAAAATAAACTTATGTCGAAGTATTCGTTTTAGGCCACTAATTTTATTAGTTGGCTGATTATCTGGTATGGAATTAACTATTTGAGAGTTATCAAAATAGTTTTGATTTTCTGTAGGATCGTTAGACGTAATCGTTTGTTCTGGTTCAATTGGCACACCAATTGTTGGATCTGTTGGAGAATTAATTGATCCCGATTCATTTATATTAGTCGTGATTGTTTCTGGATTTGATACTAAAGTGTTTAAATCATTATTCGGTAGTGGTATCGGATCTGTTGGAGAATTAATGATTTCGTCGGTATTGGATGGTTCTT
>JAJZCO010000020.1 GCA_021846095.1 bacterium
CCAAATCTAGCTCGACCGGTACCTTTTTGTCGCCATGGTTTTTTACCACCACCCGACACTAAACCACGAGTTTTTGTAACAGCATTATTAGATCGGCCATTGGCAAGATAAGACTGGTAGGCATCTCTTATCAAATTGTGATTAATTTCAGTAATACCAAATATGCTAACAGGCAAATCAACTTTAGTAGTAGATTTTGTACCATTCAATTGATAGATAGTATTATTCATTATTTAACGCCTTTAACAAGAACAATAGTTTTTCTTGGACCCGGTACGGCACCACTAACAGCTATTAAACTTTTTTCTTTATCGATAAAATTAACAGTTAAGTTTTTGACGGTCACCTGATCGTGTCCCATTCTACCAGCCATCTTTTTGCCTTTAAAAATACGCTGAGGATACATTGATCCGATTGAACCTGGGCGACGATAACTTCGTCCACCATGAGTTTTACGACCACGATGAAAATTGTGACGTTTGATAGTACCGGCAAAACCTTTTCCTTTTGAGGTGGAAGTAACATTAATCTTATCACCGACACTAAAAATGTCGGAGTTTATTTCATCTCCGACATTAATTTCGACATCGTTTTCTATAGTTCGATACTCTTTAATAATTTTTGGCAAAAAATTAGCTTTTTTAGTATGACCCATAAGAGGTTTAGACGCTTTTTTAGTTTCTTGACCACCCACTTGAATCGCACTATAACCATCTTTTTCAACAGTCTTGATCTGGGTTATAACCTGTTTTGGAATGGAAAGGATAGTAACAGGAGTAACAACACCATCTTCTCGAATTGTGCTAGTCATTCCTATTTTTCGGGTAATCAATTGTTTCACTTATTTTCTCTTTATAGTGTTATTTTTTAAAATAATATTTAAATAATCAGTTTGAGTTGGTATCGCCTTATACTGTCGACCTTACCTCACAACTAAGAAATATTTAACATATACCGTAATAGGTTATCATAAAGTAGTATTATCTGTCAATTCGTTGAAAATAATACTTCATTCCAACCCTCTGTCTTAGTTAATTTTACATTTTAATTTCGACGTCACATCCAGCTGGCAAAGATAAACTCATCAAGGAATCGACGGTTTTGGCGGTAGGTTCCAAGACGTCAATTAAGCGCTTATGAATTCTCATCTCAAATTGTTCACGACTTTTTTTGTAGACGTGAGGACTTTTAATGACAGTAAATGTATTTTTTCGAGTTGGTAATGGTATTGGACCAGCCAGCGAAGCACCAGTTCGAAGAGCAGTATCAATAATCTGTTTAGCAGCTTGATCGATCACTTTATGATCATAGGCTTTTAATCTAATTCTGATTCGTTGCTTTTGATCTGGTTTTTTAATATTATCTACCATATTTTATTCCTTTCAACTTAAGTTATAAGTTGGTACTGTAACATCTCTTATAAAATATACAATAAGCGACTTTTAATCAGTACATTTAGATTTATATTCTAAAATATTACCATAAGATTAATATTTGTCAAAATAAGATATCTATTGTTATAGTCCACATTTATTAATAACTTTACATATATGGCTTTAAAATAAAAATCAGGATGATTAAACTAACCATCCTGATAATTTACCTAAGATATGATTTATTTTACAATCTTAGTCACAACACCAGCACCTACGGTTCGTCCACCTTCTCGAATGGCGAATCTTAATCCTTGGTCCATTGCAATTGGAGCCAATAATTTAACCTTAAAGGTAATTGTATCACCGGGCATGACCATTTCCTTATCGGCCGGTAGTTCAACTTCACCAGTCACATCGGTTGTTCTGAAGTAAAATTGCGGTTTGTAACCCTTGAAGAATGGAGTGTGTCGACCACCTTCTTCTTTGGTTAAAATATAAACTTCTGAATCAAATTCGGTGTGAGGAGTGATTGAACCTGGTTTAGCCAAAACTTGTCCTCGTTCAATATCGTCTCGTTCAATACCGCGAAGCAATACGCCAGCATTATCTCCAGCTTGACCTTGATCTAAACTCTTTTTAAAGGCTTCGATACCTGTTACGACCGACTTTCTATTTGGTCTAATACCAACAATTTCAACTTCTTCGTTAATCTTAACTATACCAGTTTCGATACGACCAGTAGCAACTGTTCCACGTCCTTTAATAGAAAAGACGTCTTCGATTGGCATTAAGAATGGTTTGTCTAATTCTCTTTTTGGCTCAGGAATATAATCATCCATAGCCTTGACTAGATCCATAATAGCGTCTTCGTTTGGACCATCACCTTCCATAGCTTTAGTAGCCGATCCACGAATAATTGGAGCTTCTCGATCAAAACCATTTCTTTCAAGTAGATCTCTAATTTCTTCTTCTACTAAATCAACTAGCTCAGCATCGGCTAGATCCATCTTATTCATAAAGACTAAGATCTTAGGTACACCAACTTGACGAGCAAGTAAGACGTGTTCTCGGGTTTGAGGCATAGGACCATCGGCAGCAGAGACAACCAAGATAGCACCATCAATTTGAGCCGCACCGGTAATCATATTCTTAACATAGTCAGCGTGCCCTGGCATATCGACGTGAGCATAGTGACGTTTGGCACTCTCATATTCCTGGTGAGATGTAGCAATAGTAATACCACGTTGTCTTTCTTCTGGAGCATTATCAATTTGATCATAAGCAACTGGTTTATTTATAGTACTTGGTAATTTTTTAGCCAAAACAGCCGTAATTGCAGCCGTTAGTGTAGTCTTTCCGTGGTCAACGTGACCCATAGTTCCAACATTAACATGTGGTTTGGATCGATCAAATTGATCTGCCATAGTTATCTCCTTAATTAATTATTGATTTTCTTAAATCTTTTGCATGATTAATATATAGAACTCACACAAAGTGACTCTGTAAGTATAGAATAAAACTTAGCTGTTTGTAAAGTAATATTATTTTTAAAAAATCTTATTTAGAGTTTTTAGCAATAATAGCCTCAGTGACATTGTTAGGTACGTCTGAGTAATGATCAAGTTCCATAGTTGAACTGGCTCGGCCTTGAGTCATAGAACGAAGATTTGTGGTATAACCAAACATTTCACCTAATGGTACAAAGGCAGTTATTTCTTTAATACCACCACTAAGATCTTCCATCGATTCAATTTGACCACGTTTGCTATTTAAATCACCTATTACATCACCCATAAATGATTCAGGAGTGACTACTACTACTTTCATAATAGGCTCTAACAAGACTGGGCTTGATTTTTTCACACCCTCTTGTAAAGCCATAGATCCAGCAATCTTAAAGGCTAATTCTGATGAATCAACATCATGATAACTACCGTCATAAAGCTCAGCAATAATATCAACAACTGGGTAGCCAGCCAATACTCCGTTACCCATAGCTTCAATGATGCCTTGTTCAACGGGTTTAATATATTCAGCCGGAACGACGCCACCTTTAATAGAATTAATAAATTTAAATCCTTGACCAGCTTCATTTTGAGATAATCTTAACCAAACATCACCATATTGACCTCGTCCACCAGACTGTCTAATAAATTTACCTTGGATCTCGACGTTCGATTTTCTAATAGTTTCCCGATAAGCAACCTGCGGTTGACCAATATTAGCCTCAACGGTAAATTCACGTTTCATTCTATCAACCAAAATCTCTAAATGTAACTCTCCCATACCAGAAATAATTGTTTGGCCAGTTTCTTCATCCACTCTAATCTTGAAAGTCGGGTCTTCCTCGGCTAAACGCTGCAAAGCTAAACTCATTTTTTCTTGGTCAGCTTTAGTTTTAGGTTCAATCGCGATTGAAACAGGAGGTTCAGGAAAATCAATACTTTCTAATACAATGGGATGAGCAATATCCGATAAAGTGTTCCCAGTAGTGGTTCCTTTTAATCCGACGATAGCGGCAATATCACCGGCTGTGACTTCATTGACATCTTCACGTTTATCGGCCTGCATTCTAACTATTCGACCGACTCTCTCTCTTTCACCAGTCGAACTATTCAAAATATAGCTACCAGAAGTAATTTTTCCAGAATATACTCTAAAGTAAGCTAATTTACCGACAAAAGGATCAGTCGCAATTTTAAAAGCTAATGCCGAAAATGGTTCATCTAATTCAGGCTTCCGTTCGATCTCTTGAGCTGTTTTAGGATTAAGACCCCATGTTGATCCTCGGTCGGAAGGTTTTGGCAAAAAGTCCACTACTAAATCAAGTAATTTTTCTACTATCACTCCCCGACCATCACCACCACTGACTATAAAAAATTTACCGCTTAAAACAGCAATTCTGATAGCGTGCTTAATATCGTCTTCAGTTAAACCTTCTTCTCCAACTTCAAAATACTTTTCAAGCATCGTTTCATCTTCACTAACAGCGTTTTCAATCAATAAACTGCGGTATTTTTTAACATGATCCATCATATCAGCCGGAATCTCGGTTTCAACCAATTCGTGATCAGTAAAATTCTTATAACTATAGGCTTTCATCGATATCAGATCTACAACACCGTTAATTGATTGTTCAAAACCAATCGGCAGATGAATAGGAAATGCCCGTTTAGATAATCTGGCATGAATTGAATCCAATGATTTATAAAAATCTCCACCTGTTTGATTGATTTTATTAATAAAACAGATTCTAGGAACACCATATTTGTCGGCTTGACGCCAAACTGTTTCGGATTGTGATTCTACGCCCATTTTGCCATCGAAAACAACACAAGCTCCATCTAACACTCTTAAGCTTCGTTCGACTTCAACTGTAAAATCAATATGTCCTGGGGTATCGATGATGTTTATTTGATGATCTTTCCAATAACAAGTCACGGCGGCTGAAACTATAGTAATGCCACGTTCTCGTTCTTGGGCCATCCAATCTGTCGTAGTTTCTCCTTCATGAACAGCACCTATTTTATGTTTTAACCCGGTCCGATATAGAATTCCTTCGGTCGTAGTTGTCTTACCAGCATCAATATGAGCAATAATACCAATATTTCTTAAGTGATCAATTGCCACCTTTTTATCTGCCATAAAAATCCATTCCTATTTATATTTAAATTTTCTTAAGCCATTCGTGCAAAATGTGCAAAAGCTCGGTTAGCTTCAGCCATTTTGTGAGTATCTTCTTTTTTCTTGACGGCACTACCTTGATTGTTATACGCATCTTGGAGCTCTGTAGCAATAGACTGGACCATATTAGTCCCTTTTCGAGATCGACAAGCTGCAACAAACCACATAGTGGTCAGGTGACTTTGACGTTGACCCCTAACCTCAAACGGTATTTGATAATTAGCACCACCAACCCGACGAGATCTAGTTTCCATATGAGGTTCAATATTTTTAAAAGCCTGATCAAATACATCCAATGGGTTATCGATCTTAAGTTTAGTAGCTGCTAGTTGCATACCCTCATAGACATGTTTTTCAGCAATTTGTTTTTTACCATTTTTCATTATTCGATTAATCAATTTAGCGACCTTTATATTATTATACATTCGGTCTGGTTTGACTGGTCTAATCAAGCTTTTAGTAACTTTGCGAGGCATTATTTTTTCTCCTTTTTAGTGCCGTATTTGGAACGACCTCGTTGTCTTTTAGCGACGCCTTGTAAATCAAACGAGCCTCTAACAATATGATAACGAACACCAGGTAAATCTTTGACTCGACCACCACGAACTAATACGACGGCATGCTCTTGCAAGTTATGGCCTTCACCACCAATATATGCCCAAACTTCGTAACCATTTGTTAATCTAACGCGAGCAACTTTGCGCAAAGCTGAATTAGGTTTTTTTGGTGTTTTAGTAGTTACTTTAACACAAACACCCCTTTTAAAAGGTGAGGCCTTTTCGTAATTCGTTGTCTTTAAATTATTGACAACTCGACCCATAGCCGGTGATTTGGTTTTAACAGCTATTCTGACTCTGGGTTTTTTAACTAATTGATTAATTGTTGGCATAAATCTCCTTTAATTTTTTAACTCTACCGCTTTATTTTTAAATTTATTATGCCAAAATAAATTTATTGCTACCTGCCTCATAAAGCTCGGAGTATTAATAAAAATAACTTGAACTACTCTAACAGATTTATGCTGAAAGTTCAACTAAATCTTCTTCTTCGACATTATCTTTCTGACTGGTTTCATCGACGTATCCAGTACCAACCGGTATCTTTCGACCCAAAATAACATTTTCCTTTAACCCGAATAATTTATCAGTTTTACCACTTGTAGCGGCACTAATTAAGACTCGAGTAGTATCTTGGAACGAAGCAGCAGATAGGAATGAATCAGTACTAAGACTGGCTTTGGTAATACCCAGCAACAATTGATTGATAATTGCTGGTTTTTTGTTATCAGCAATTAGTTGATCATTAGCTTCAGCTACGGCTAATTTAGAAACAACATCTCCGGTTACAAAATCACTATCAGCTGGATCTTCAATTTGAACTCTAGAAAACATTTGTCTAACAATAATTTCTAAATGTTTGGAAGAAATATTTTGACCCTGACCAGCAAATATGTGAAGTATTTCATTCATAATATAACGCTGAGTAGGTTCAACTCCTTGTAAACGCATTAAATCTTGCAAATTAATTGATCCATTGGTTAATTTTTGACCAGAAACAATTTTATCACCATCGTTGACTAAAATTTGTTTGAAATTAGGTATTTCGTATCGTAACATACTTTGTTTAGAAGGAGACAAAACAATGGCAGTTTTAGAAACTTCAACCTTACCACCAATTGGGGCTAAAATCGGTTCAGATTTATCATCAAAAGCAGCCAAAATATCACCGATACTAACTTCTGAGCCACTAGCCACAAAAGCTTTTTTACCGCCCAATGCATATTTGATAGGTTCAACATTTTCGGTCGAAACAGTCACAACATAGTGATTACTTTCTTCCCAAACATTCACCGAACCACCAACATCAGATAAATAGGCTTGTCCCTTAGGATTCCTAGCTTCAAAAAGTTCTTCAATACGTGATAAACCCTGAGCCGTATCATCTAAGACAACTGAACCGGCTCGGTGCTTACTGTCAAGACTAAGCTGTGTTCCAGGTTCACCGATACTTTGAGCAGCAATAACACCAATTGGATGATGATCAAATACTAAATAATTTGTGGCTGGATCAAGTCCATAAGATTTTTGAGGAACACCGTGAACCGATGTACAACTCAAAGCACTCATTATTTTAACTGAATCTATCGCCGAATCACCATCTATTGCATCGGCTATTGATGCCGTGATTAATTCACCTTTTTTAATATAGCCCTTAACAGTTTCAGCAGCATAACGACCGACTAAACGAGATGAGTAACTAACACCAATTTCGGCAGCATCGGTTCTTAACATACTAAATCCAGGGTCATTGTCATCAGTCGAAATAGTAAAGACATCCTGTGAAACATCAACTAATCGACGTGTCAAATAGCCGGCATCAGCTGTTTTAAGAGCAATATCAATTAATGCCTTACGTGTTCCTCTCGTACCAGTAAAGTATTCCAAAGGTTCAAGGCCCTTCATATAACTCGATTTGACTGGCAGCTCAATAGCTTGCCCTGATGCATCCTGATAAACACCTAACATACCAACAGCATTTTTCATCTGAGAGATATTTCCTCGAGCACCTGAAGTGATTGCAATTGACATTGAAGAATCAACTCCAACCATCTGATCCGATAACATGTCTTGAACTTTAGAATCTATTTTAGTCCAGTTATCGATGATTAATCGATGACGTTCATTATCGGTAATAAAGCCAGCCGAAAAATCATCAGCTATTTTACTAGCCCTATCTTCACCATCAGTCAATAATTTATCAATACCAATTACGGGAGTAAAATCATTCATTCCCATTGATAGACCGGACATCGTTGCATAGTAGAAGCCAATTTCTTTTAAAGTATCAGCTATTTGAGCAGTAATTTCTGGGTCATATTTAGCGTAGACATCAACCATCACTTTTTGTAATCTTTTTTTGGTCATAATGTCATCTTGAAATTCGAAATCATCTGGAAAAGCTTCATTAAACATAATACGTCCAAAGGTAGTTTGTCTTATTTGATCCTTAAAAGGCAATTTAACAAAACTCTGTAATCCGATTACACCACTATCAAAAGCCATGATAGCTTCATTTAATGATGAAAAAGTCTTAATGTCAGATATATCGTAAATTTGTTTTAAATAAGTCAAATAATAACAACCCAACACGATATCTTGTTCGATATGAAGAATTGGTGAACCATCAGCCGGCTTCAATAAGTTATTAGATGCAGCCATAATGTTTTTAGCTTCAGCCTGAGCTTCATCGCTAAGAGGCAGGTGAACTGCCATCTGATCTCCATCGAAATCAGCATTAAATCCCTTACAAACTAAGGGGTGAAGTTGAATTGCTCGACCTTCAATTAAAACAGGTTGAAAGGCTTGAATACCTAAACGGTGTAAGGTTGGAGCCCGGTTAAGCAAGACATACTTTTCTTTAATGACTTCATCAAGAGCATCCCAAACAGATGTTTCGCCAAGTTCAATAAGTCTTGAAGCGCTTCTAATATTATGGGCTAACTCTTTTTTGATTAATTCTCCAATCACAAATGGTTTAAAGAGTTCTAAAGCCATCATTTTAGGTAAACCACATTGACTAATCTTGAGATCTGGACCAGACACAATTACCGATCGTCCAGAATAATCAACTCGCTTACCAAGTAAATTCTGTCGAAAACGACCTTGTTTACCCTTTAGTAAATCAGATAAACTTTTCAATTTTCTTCTCTGACCAGTGGCAGCTACTGCTCGACCAGAACGAGTCGAGTTATTATCGATTAAGGCATCAACTGCTTCTTGTAACATACGCTGTTCGTTGCGTCGAATAACTTCAGGAGCGTTAAGATCCATTAATTTTTTTAATCTATTATTGCGATTAATAACTCTTCGATATAAATCGTTAAGATCTGATGTGGCAAATCGTCCACCGGTTAACTGAACCATCGGTCTTAAGTCTGGTGGAATAACTGGTAGAATTGAAATACAAAGCGAACTTGGTGAAATATTGGCTCGCATCATGCTTTCCAACAATCGAAGTCGTTTCATTAACTTCTTTTTTCTCTGACCCTTAGCTTCTTCAGTTAATTCGGTTAATTCTTGGATTAAACTATCAATTTCAACATCATCAAGTAACTCTTTTAAGGCTGTACCACCCATTCCAACAGTTATAAATGATCTAAGCTCATCTGGTAAAGCTCGATAATCAGATTCCGATATTAAACTAAACTTTTCAAGGCCATCGAACTGTTTCTTTAAAGTATTAAAGCCATTAGTAATTTCTTCAATCTCTTTATTCTGTAATTCTGCTAGAGCTTTAAGGTTAGCAGATTCTGATGTAGCTTCATTTTCATAACGAAGTTTTGTAGCTTCTTTGGCGGCATTAAATTCAGCTTCTTTATCTAACAAATACTGATCTCTTTTTTCAATGTCAACACTTTTGATAACATAACTAGCGAAATAAGCAATTTTCTCTAGATTTTTAACTGTCATGCCTAAAATTAGA
>JAJZCO010000021.1 GCA_021846095.1 bacterium
GTGATATTTTTCTGGGTGAAATTGGTTAAATAATCTTTTGACATAGTTTGGCATTAATTAAGTTTAGCAATCAAGAGTTTTTAAGTCACGTATTTTTTAAGATTATGATTTAAATATTTTTAAAAGACCGAGATGTAAATATAAAATAATTTTTTTTACAATTTAAACAATATCAATCTAGCTCGATTAAAATCGTCTAAACAAAAAATGATAAACAGTGGTCTATATTATTGGAGTAATTACCGATCGACAGAATTCATGTCAGCGTAACGTGGACCAGCTGCCACACCTTTAAAAGCGATTGAGTTTAACTCATTTAAGTCATTTTGGGTTAGAATGACATCTAAAGCTTTAATATTCTCTTGAAGATATTTAATATGTTTTGTTCCAGGGATAGGTACGATGTCTTCACCTTGAGCTAAAACCCAAGCCAAAGCTAATTGACCGCTTGTAATATGTTTTTCGTCGGCAATTTTTTTAATTTGTTTGACTAGGTTTAAGTTTTCGTAAAAATTATCACCTTGGAAACGAGGATGAAAACGACGAAAATCATCTTTATCCAAATCTTCTGGTTTCTCAAAACGTCCAGTTAAAAATCCTCGACCAAGTGGACTATACGGGACGAATCCAATACCAAGATCTCGTATAGTAGGTAGTATTTCGTCTTCGGGGTCTCGTGACCAAAGACTATATTCGGTTTGAAGGGCAGTAATTTTATGTATTTTAGCCGCTTTTTTAATAGTGGCGGGAGCAGCTTCACTCAGACCTAAATACCTTACTTTACCTTCTTTAACTAATTGACCCATAGCATAAACTGTTTCTTCGATTGGAGTATTGAGGTCGACTCGATGTTGATAATATAAATCAATATAATCAACACCTAGTCGTTTTAGACTAGCTTCACAAGCCTTCTTAACGTATTCTGGTTTGCCATTTATTCCGATCCATGAACCATCTTCCTTTCGTTCATTACCGAATTTAGTTGCTAGAATAACTTTACTTCGGCGATGCTTAATAGCTTTGCCGACTAACTTTTCGTTAGTAAACGGCCCATACATATCGGCTGTATCTAAGAAATTAATGCCATGGTCAAGGGCGTAATGAATAGTTTCAATAGCATCTTTTTCATTTTGTCCACTATAAAAATCACTCATTCCCATACATCCAAGACCGAGAGCTGAAACTGTAAGTTCACCTAATTGTCTCGTTTTCATAAGCCACCTCCTGTTTATTCAGCTATTATTATAAACTAAAACAGTTTAAAATTAATTGTCATTTGAAGTTTAATATTATAGATATAATTATGGTCTGATAAAAAAATGATTTGACTTTAATAGTCCAAATAGCTATTCTATAGATAGTTGATCCGGCAGTTAAGTCGGATTTTTTAATGCAAATTTATGGTACACGATGGAGGATAAAATGGAATTAGATATCAAACAGTTAGCTTTAGCTATTAGAACTATTGCGGAAGAAAAAAATTTACCAGAAGAAGTTGTTCAAGGTATCGTAGAACAAGCTTTAGTTGCGGCTTATAAAAAAGATTTTGGTGATCGAGAACAAGAGATCAGAATAAATATGAATTTAAATAATGGTGAGGTTGATGCCTACATTACTAAGATTGTGGTCGATAAAGTCGATAATAAATTATATGAAATCGATTTAAAAAATGCTCAAGTGTTAAAAAAAGATATAAAAATTGGTGATAGCATTGAAATTTTTGAAAAAGTTAATAATTTTGGGCGAGTTGCAGCTCAAACTGCTAAACAAGTAATTTTGCAAAAAATGCGTGAAACCGAACGAGAGATGATTATGGAAGAATTTGAAGATAAGATTGATACTATTATTAATGCTAATGTAGCTCGAGTTGAAAATAACTTAGTTCGAATCGATTTAGGCCGTATTCAGGGTATTATGCCAAAAAATGAACAGATTTTTGGAGAGCATTATTATCCTGGTCAAAGGATTAAGGTTTACTTAAAAGACGTCGAAAAAGGTTTTCGTGGTCCTCAACTTATTCTATCTCGTGCTTGCCCAGAGTTTATTCGTCTTTTATTCAAAAATGAAGTACCTGAAATGGATAATGGAGCAGTTGAAATTAAAGGTATCTCTCGTGAAGCTGGTATTAGAACTAAATTAGCAGTTTACAGCACAATCAAAGGTGTTGATCCAGTTGGTACCTTTGTTGGTGGTCATGGTACTAGAGTCAATGCTGTTATGTCTGAGATTGGCGATCAAGAGAAAATAGACATCGTTGTCTGGGATCAAGATCCTAAACAATTTATTATTAATGCCTTGAGCCCTACTAAAGTCAGTGATGTCCAGATTGAGGCCTCAACTAAAAAGGCAAGTGTAATTGTACCGGAAGATCAGCTTAGCATCGCGATTGGCAAGAATGGTCAAAACGTTCGACTTGCTTCCAAAATTACCGGATACGAATTGGACATTATAGCTGCTAAAAAAAATATTCAATCCGAAGAAGAAGTCATAGAAGATGATAATAACAACATTCATACTATAGAATTAGCTAAACAACCCAAATTAAAGAAAAAAAGTGAATTGGAAAATAATCTTTTATCTGCGATTGAAGAGCACGGACAATAAAAATAAAAAGCTAATTTTTACAACCCTACCTAACTAATTTTTCTAGTCTACGCTAAATGTATCGATTTTTCTAGATTGATTGGTTGTAATTTAATTCGATTAGACCACTAATTTTTTTGACTCGTTGATTAGCACTCTTGACTATCGAGTGCTAATTATATATTATTAAAAGTAATATCATGAGACAATAATTATGGTATTTTTAATTATTTTAATGTAAAGGTTAAGATCTAAATGTTTCCGAATGGCGGCCCAGATTTTAGAGAATTTTTAAATCATCTAACCAACAATGCAACTGCTTCTTTAAAACATGCCGAAGTAATTGCTAGAAGTGTTGGTAGTACATATGTTGGGACAGAACATTTATTACTAGGCGTTTTAGCTCAAGATAATTCAGTTGGTGCTAAGATTTTAGATAGAGTCGGGCTCAATTTAGATCGGGCCAAATCCGTCTTTAATCTTACCCCTAAGACACTGTTGGTTAATAATTCTATTAAAGGATTTAGTGAAACTGCTAAGTTAACACTTAGAATGGCCTATGATATAGCCCAAGATTATAATCAAGAGTACTGTGGTACTGAACATATTGTTTTTAGTATTTTAAACCAGAAAAATTCAAGAGCCTCAATATTACTCCGTGAAATGAATATCGATATTGATGGGGTTATTCAAGAACTAACAGATTTTTTGAATAAACAACAATACGATCAGGTTGGGACCGGGAGTAATGATAATCGTAAATTTAATAAAAATTTAAAACGTTCGGTATTAGATACATATGGCACGGATCTAACATTACTTGCTAAACAAAAAAAATTAGATCCAGTTGTTGGCCGTGATAATCAAATTCATCGATTGGTGACTATCTTAAATCGTCGAACCAAAAATAACCCTGTTTTAATCGGGGAGCCTGGAGTTGGTAAAACAGCAATCGTGGAAGGTCTAGCTCAAAGAATTGTTAGTGAAGATGTTCCAGATAGTTTGTTGGATCGTCGGATATTGATGCTCGATTTAGCTGGTATGATTGCTGGTACTAAATATCGTGGTGAATTCGAAGACCGATTAAAACGAGTAATGACAGAATTAGAAAAAGATAAGAAAATCATTATTTTTGTAGACGAACTCCACTTAATTGTAGGTGCTGGTGCTGCTGAAGGTGCTATGGATGCTGGTAATATTTTAAAACCGGCTTTAGCTCGAGGGACTATAAGATTAATTGGTGCAACCACAACGAATGAATATACTAAATATATTGAGAAAGATGCTGCTTTAGAACGACGTTTACAACCGATTCAAGTGCCAGAGACGTCAGAACAAGAGACCTTGGCTATCTTAAAAGGCTTGAGAAAGCATTATGAAGCATTTCATTCAGTAATAATTTCGGATGAAGTGCTAGAAGAAGCAGTAACATTAGCCAAAAGGTATATTCACGATCGTTATATGCCGGATAAAGCAATTGATTTAATCGATGAAGCTTCAGCGCATTTAAGGATATCTAAACTTAAGTACAGTCCAAAAATTAGAAGTTTACAGAAAGAATTGAGATTATTATCAAATAGAATAGAAAATTCAGTCGATACCGAAGATTATGAAAGAGCTGCTCGTTATAAAACAAAAGCTTCTCAGATTAATGAAGAATTAACAAAATTATTAAGTACTAATGAGACTAAAAAGAAGTTAGCTCTATCAATTGAAGATTTGACTGATGTTATAGCTCGAATGACCGGTATACCGCTCCGAAAAGTGATTAGTTCAGAAGCTAATTATTTATTATCATTGGAGAAAGTTCTGGCGAAAAATATTATTGGTCAAAACGAAGCGACTGAAGCAATCGCTCAGGCTATAAGACGTAATCGTTCAGGTATTTCTAGTGGAAATCGTCCGATTGGCTCTTTTATATTCTTAGGACCAACTGGTGTTGGAAAAACCGAAATGGCTCGTGTTTTGGCTCGAGAATTTTATGGAACAGAATCAGCCTTAATTAAAATCGATATGAGTGAATTTGGTGAGCATCATACTGTATCCCGTCTAGTCGGTGCTCCGGCTGGTTATGTTGGATATGACCAGGGGGGTCAATTGACAGATAAAATCCGTCGTCAACCGTATAGTTTAGTTTTATTTGATGAGATTGAAAAAGCTCACCCTGATGTGTTTAACATGATGCTGCAGATTTTAGAGGATGGATATTTAAGCGACGCTAAGGGTAAAAAAGTTGATTTTACTAACACGATTATAATTATGACTAGTAATTTAGGTGCAGAGAAATTACAGAAAGAAGCCGTCTTTGGTTTTGGTCTATCGGCTAATTCTGAATTAAAAAATTTAGAGGAGATGCATAAAGTAAATAAAGACAATATTTTAGCTGAGCTTAAAAAAATACTAAAACCAGAAATGATTAATCGAGTTGATAAAATAATAGTATTTAGAGCTTTGACAAAAATAGATGTCAGAAAAATTATTGATCTGCAGATAGAAGAGTTGAAATCCAGACTGACAAAACACGGTATCTCAATTCATTTAAATGAATCAGCTAAAAAATATTTATTAACTAATGGGTATGATGCTAAAAATGGTGCTAGACCATTAAGAAGATTAATTCAAGATACCCTGGAAGATTATATATCAAAAGGTCTTTTAGGTAACAAATTTATTAAAGGGAATATAATTAATGTTTCGGTTAAAGCTAATGAGTTGGTTTATTCCTTATCTTCAGAGAGCGATAATAAAATAATAGCTTAAATTTTAATGGCTAAATTAACTAAAAAATCTAAATCAAAAAAAAATAATAAATTTAATAAGTTATTGTTAGGATTATTGATATTTGGCTTGGTTGTATTCGCTATATATTTGTATCGATTTACTATTTATGATGATGTTAAATTGATTAATTATCATCCGAGTCAAGCCATTTCAAAACTTGCTACTCAAGATACCATGACAAGCTATGCCCGGACTATATTCTATATTAATAGTCCGACATTATTAAGTCAGTCGCTATTTGCTAAACAATGTCCTAATAGCGACATTAAACAAATGGTAGTATTGGGTTGTTATCATGGTAATGAAGGGGGTATTTATATTTTATCTGTCAATGATCCGACTCTTTATGGCATTGAACAAGTTACAGCAGCCCATGAAATGTTACACGGTATCTACGATCGTTTAAGCTCTTCTGCTAAATCTAATTTGGATGCCATGTTAGAGAATTATTATTTACACGGTCTGACTGACCCTAGAATAAAAAAAGAAATAGCTTTATATCAAAAAACTGAACCGGGAGCTGTTTTAAATGAAATGAATTCAACTTTTGGAACGGAGTGTCCAACCTTACCCGCTGCGCTTAATAAATATTATTCTCAATTTTTTACTAATCGTCAGGTTATCGTAAAATATGAACAAAGTTATCAAAATGCTCTTACCTCAAGAGAAACGGCTGTTTCTAATTATGATAGTCAACTGAGTAGTCTAAATAATCAAATTAATAGTTTAGAAGCAACGCTCCAAATTGAAAAATATAATTTAAATAATTCACTTAATAATTTACATACTCTAGCAACAACTAATCCAGTTAGTTATCAACAGCAGGCATTGCTTTATAATCAGCAGGTTAATTCATTTAATAGTCAGATTTATCAGTTGCAATCATTAATAAATCAATATAATCAAATTATAGTGGCTCGAAATAAAGTAGCTACTCAACTCGATAGTTTAGAAAGCCAAATTTCAAGTAGTTTACAGACCGTTAAGTAATTTTTTACTAAAACTATTATAATAAATAACAATATGGTTAAAAAAAATAAATTGACTTATATTTGTCGAAGTTGTTTAAATTCTTATAGCGACTGGTCTGGAAGGTGCCCAAATTGTTTAGAATGGAATTCTTTAGAAGAACAAAATATAAATTTAAATACTAATTTAGACCCAACTAAAGTAGGAGTTCCTCTTAAAGGTGAAAAGTTAGTGGCTAGAGATGGCGATGATCTTAAAAGGTATGAAGTTGGTTTTCCGGATATAAATCAATTACTTGGTGGTGGTTTAGTTTCTGGCAGTGTTAATTTAATAACCGGCGAACCAGGTATAGGTAAAAGTACCTTGTTATTACAATTAGCAACCTACGTTGCTACCTATAAAGCGGTATTATATGTTTCTGGTGAAGAATCTGTCTCACAAGTTAGTCAAAGAGCTAAGAGACTTGGATTTAGCAATGTTAATCTTGTGATAGTCAATAGTTATTCGACCGATGATATTGTGGCCAGTATTTTGACTTCAAAATATGACCTCGTGATAGTTGATTCTATTCAAACAATATCGACTAGTTTGTTGAATTCATCGGCCGGTAGTGTGGGTCAAATATCGACTTCAACTCAAAATATTATTATGGCCGCCAAAAGTAGTAATACAGCTGTTTTGTTAGTTGGTCATGTCACTAAGGAAGGCAACATAGCAGGGCCAAAACTATTAGAACATATGGTGGATGTCGTTTTACGTCTCGAAGGCGATCGGTTTGGTGGATTTAAGCTCTTAAAAGCCGTAAAAAATAGATTCGGTTCAACCCACGAAGTTGCAATTTTTGAGATGAATGAAACAGGATTTAAGGTTATTAAAAATCCTTCTGCCGTTTTGCTGGAAGAACGTCTTAATACCGATGGTTCGATAGTTACTGCTACTATGGAAGGTTCTCGACCAATTTTAGTTGAAGTCCAGGCTTTAGTTAGTACATCTAATTTCGGTTATCCTAAAAGGACTGCTAGTGGGTTCGATATTAATCGCTTAAATTTATTGATTGCTGTTTTAGAACAACGCACTAAACTTAAACTGAGTGATAAAGACGTTTATATTAATGTAGTCGGTGGAATTTCTTTGACTGAACCATCGGCCGATTTAGCAGTCTGTTTAGCGATTGCCTCTGCTTTACTAGCTCGTAAATTATCCTCCAATTTGGTGGTATTTGGTGAAATTGGATTGTCTGGTGAAGTTAGACATGTTTCTTTTATTGATAAACGACTGAAAGAAGCTAGTCAGCTTGGTTTCGATGGTGCTATCGGACCAAAATTAAATGGGAAAAATCTTAAAAATCTGAATATTGTTAGTAGTTTATCTCAAGCAATTAAATTATTTGTTTAATTAGCACTAATTGGAGCTGATTGTGTTTTATTACTATCTTGAACGTAAAATGTGTCAGTTGGTAGTATAACCAGATTAGCTGGTAATGGAGAAGATGAAGTACATTGGAATGTCGAAGAACTACATACGGGAGTGGTTGTATTATTAGAATCATATACATCATATGGTCCAATACCACCCGACCAATTAAAAGTATAGGTAGGTGTGGCTCCAGTAGTGGCTGGTGGGTTTTGAGTAGCAGATGTCATTTGAGGAGTTGTTCCATAGGCCATTTGAGCAGAACTACTAGCTTGATACAGAACACTGTCAGTCACGGTAGCGGTAATCGTTCCTGTTCCTGAACTTGTTGGACTGTAGGTAAACGGTACACTAATAGTTGTCCCGGAATTAAGAGGTATTTGGTAAGTATCAATTACTTGGCCATTGAGAGAATAGGTCACCGTGCCTGGAAATTGAGGATAATTAGGGTCGGTTAATAGATGCGTTCCTTGGGTAACAGTTGAATTAATAGAACAAGATGATTCACAAACCTTAGGAGCAGATAATATAATTGTCGGTTTTTGGTCGTTACAATTATGAACATTGTCGGTTTTAGTGGTACCGGTTGGAGTAGTTGGACCAGCATTGTTAATATTAGGTACACCATGGTTAACGAAAATGTCGACATTCCAAGATGAAGTATCGGTATTGGATTGTTGAATAATAGCATCTGATGGTGTACAACTTGTAGCGACTAAGCCGGAGACTTTATCAATCTTGACTGATGAATTCTGTCTACCAGCACCTCCAACGTACCATGATGGGAATAAATCGGTAGCAGGACTGGGTTCTTGATCACCGTAGTCAATGTGTTTGGTAACTACGAAAGCTGGTAAGACTTTAATGTCAGAAGGCTGTACCCAGTTAACTGGTTTTAGACCTTGATGAGCGAACTCCATCATTCCTCTAGTTAGGGGTTCGGTTAAGTACTCCATAGTACATTGTGAGGTGATACAAATATTAACGTTTCTAGTATGATTTCCAACCCAACTCACTGTGGCATATTGAGTCGACCAACTAGCCATTAATCCATCATAACCGTTGTTAGTTGTACCAGTTTTGATAGCAAAATCCCAACCGTTAAAGCGTTGAAATTTATATCCGAAAGACGATAAAGGAGTACAATTTGTAGCAGTACAACTACCAGGAAGATAACTAGCTCTGGGGTCCGATAGCATAGAATCAACAATATAGGCAGCATCTGGTCTAACAACTTGAGTACCTTTTGGTTGAGTCCATTGATATAAAACTTTGTTGGCTGAATCAGTAATTTTGACAATAAATGTTCGTGGTATAGCTAAACCGAGTCTTGAAATACTGGCAAGTCCATTAACATGGTCATCCAGATACAAAAAACCACCATCACCAATAGCGGAAGCGGCATAACATTGAGTGGTATCAGAATA
>JAJZCO010000022.1 GCA_021846095.1 bacterium
TTGATACAATGGAGAGATGATTATTAAAAAACATGAAAAATTAAAGCAGTTTATTAATGCGATCAAAAAACATTTATTAATTTTTGAGATTATTAATTTGCTTATTATCGTAGTGGTATTCGACGTTGGCTATCAGATGGGGCAAGGATATATTAATCTATCTTTACCTTGGCAGGCTAAGAGTATAAATAGTACTTTACCTAATCAATTAGATTATAAAACCGTTAATCAGGTATATCAGGCACTAAAAAATAATTACGATGGTAAGATGACTACTACGGAGCTTTTAAACGGTATTAAACACGGTTTAGCGGCAGCAGTTAATGATCCTTATACAGTTTATTTTACACCTCATGAATCAAGGCAATTTAATAATGAGCTTAATAATGCTTTTTCTGGAATTGGAGCTGAATTAGGCCAGAATAAAGCCGGCGACCTCGAGATAATATCTCCAATAAAAGGTAGTCCAGCGGCTCGAGCCGGGCTGAGGGCTTTAGATGTCATTACTAAAATTAATAATCAATCAACTACCGGTATGCCAATCGATACTGCCGTTAATTTAATTCGAGGTAAAGCTAATACCAAGGTGTCGCTTCAGATATTACGTAATCAAACCGAATTACTTAATTTCACTGTTACTAGAGAAACTATTACTATCCCGAGTGTTAGTAGCAAGATTCTTAGCGGTAACATAGGTTACATATCAATATCTACTTTCGCTAATGATACTAGCTCATTAGCTCAACAAGCAGCTACTACTTTTAGTAAAGATCACGTAAAAGGCATAATCTTAGACTTAAGAAATGATCCAGGTGGTTTGCTCTCGGCTGCTATTAATGTTTCAAGTTTATGGTTAAAGCCTAATCAGCTGATATTACAAGAAAAAAGAGGTAATACTGTCGTAGCTAGTTACTATGCTGTAGGCAATGATATTTTACACGGTATTCCAACTGTAGTTTTAATAAATTCTGGTAGTGCTTCAGCATCTGAAATCACTACTGGTGCGCTTCATGATCATGGTGATGCCTATGTGATTGGACAAAAAAGCTTTGGTAAAGGAGTGGTTCAACAATTAATCAATTTCCCTGACGGCAGTCAACTTAAAGTAACCATAGCTAGTTGGTATCGACCTAATGGACAAGATATTAATCATAAAGGTATTATTCCAGATAAAATCGTGCCTTTGACGTCCCAAGACATTAGTACCGGTAATGATGTTCAATTAAAGGCGGCCGAGAGCTATTTGGCAAGTCATTAAAATTTAACTTGTCAAATAGCTATAGATTGATGTAGCATAATTAGATAAAGTTAAGGGAAAAAATGGCAATCAATACAAAGCCTGTTAAATATATATTTGTGACTGGAGGAGTCTTATCTGGTTTAGGTAAGGGAATTACTGCTTCGTCTATCGCCAATCTTTTAAAAGCTCGCGGATTTAAAGTCAATTTACAAAAATGTGATCCATATTTAAACGTTGATGCTGGCACCCTTAATCCCAGAGAACATGGTGAATGTTTTGTTACTAAAGATGGAGCAGAAACCGATTTAGATTTAGGGCATTATGAAAGATTTATTGATGCTGAGTTAACTAATACGTCATCAGTCATGGCAGGAAGAGTCTTGTTAAAAGTAATTCAAGACGAACGGGCTGGAAAATATCAAGGTGAAGACGTTCAGATCATTCCACATCTAACGGCTGCTATTCAAAATTATTTTGTTTTAGCATCTGAAGGATTCGAGATACAAATAGTTGAGATTGGTGGGACGGTTGGAGACTATGAATCATTAAGCTTTATTGAAGCAATTAGAGAATTCGGTATAAAAGTAGGTAAGGGAAATTGTCTGTATATTCATGTAGTTTACTTGCCATATTTAAGCGCTTCGGAAGAAATAAAAACTAAACCTGCTCAAAATTCTGTTAGAGAATTAAGAGGACTTGGTATTGTGCCAGACATCCTAGTCGCTCGTAGCGAGAAGAAAGCTAACCATAATATTAAACAGAAATTATCGCTATTTTCTGGTGTTGAGTTAGATTCTATTGCCTTGTTACCAAATGCTCCAACAATATATGAAGTACCCTTAACCTTAGAAGATAGTGGTATTGCTCGAGTAGTTTTAGATAAATTACAATTAAAACAATCTACTCCCGATTTAGTGGAATGGAAAGATGTCGTTAAAAAGGCTAAAACAAAGTTTACCAAAACTTTATCTATTGCTATGGTAGCTAAATATTTAGATAATTGTGATACTTATTTATCGGTTTTGGAGGCTTTAAAATCAGCTGCTTGGCATAATGAAGTGGATGTTAACATTAATTTGATTGATGCTAGTGATTATGATGGTAGGGATGATAAAATAGTTAAAAATTTACATAAGAATTTAATGAACTATGACGGTATTGTCGTGCCCGGTGGCTTTGGCATTCGCGGTTTAGAGGGTAAAATTAAGGCTGCTCAATTCGCGTTAAGTCAAAAAATACCGTATTTGGGGTTATGCTTAGGTTTACAAATGGCGGTTATAGCAGCTGCTCGTAATGCCGGTTTATCTTCAGCGACTACTTTCGAGTTAGATGATCAAGCTAAAGATCAAATTATAATTACAATGCAAGATCAAAAAGATAAGGCTATGACAGGCGGAACAATGAGACTGGGGAATTACGACTGTAAAATAACTGATAATACTCTGGCTCATAGAGTTTACGGTAAGATCAATATTGTTGAAAGACATCGACATAGAGGGGAATGTAATAATAAATATCTAAAACAATATAAGGACTGGGGCATAAAAGTTAGTGGCATTAATGAAGAAAGAAATCTAGTAGAATTAATTGAAGCAATCGACCACCCCTTCTTTTTAGCCAGTCAATTTCATCCAGAGTTTAAGAGTAGGCCTAATCGACCTCACCCCATGTTTGATAGTTATGTTAAGGCATTAATTAATAATAAAATATGATAGTTCAGAGTATTGCTCTTTATTTTTTAGTAGGGTAGTATATTTATATGAATGAAAACTTAGGGTACGATGATAAACGTTTAAAGAGAATTTTGTTAGTTGAAGATGATGATGCTTTGGCAAGTGTTTATTTATCTAGATTACAAATTGAGGGATTTGATGTTCGACGAGTAGCTAATGGAGAAGAAGCCCTAGCTGTTACTTTAAATTATCGGCCCGACTTAATTTTATTAGATGTAATGATGCCAAAAGTCAGTGGTTTTGATGTTTTGGATATTTTACGTAATACCCCAGAAATAGCTAATACTAAAATAATTATGTTAACCGCCTTAAGTCAAGATAGCGATAAAGATCGAGCTGAAGCATTAGGAGCTGATGATTATTTAGTAAAGTCCCAAGTTGTTATAGCCGATGTTATTGACCGTATTAAACATCATTTGAAAATGTCGTAAAAGTTAAATCTAATTAATCGACAGTAACGGTGGTTCTGTAAACACTTTTGCCACTAAATAGTCTAATTTTGCGGTTTGAATAATTAACAATGCCATCTTGAGTAGCATGAATACTATAATTTCGACTCATCATAGTCCCTTTACCGGGTCTTTTTGTCATACCGACCTGACGGATAATAATTTGACCGTTTTTTACTTTTTGACCACCATATATTTTAACACCAAGTCTCTGTCCAGGACTGTCGTGAATATTTTTAGATGTACCACCGGCTTTAACGTGACTCATGTGTATCCTTATTTAATTAGTTTGTAAGACTAAGAGTTCACGAGCAACAAATTGTCCAGTTCTATGATAGATCAAAGGACGATTGTTGATGATCTCAAAACTTAAGTGATTATAGCCTATTTGCTCCAGCTGGTCAATAAGTGGTAAATGAATAAAACTTTCAGACTGATACCAGGCAGGTATAGCAATACACATTTTAGTTTGATTTGGTAATCGTGTTCTTAGATTAATCAAAAATTTCTTAATAATGAGCTGACAATCGTTCATTGTTTGCTTTAAAATCTCAGTTGTTGGTGGAGCAGTGAATGGTTTACCGAGGTATGTCTCACAAGCAATTAGGTCTGGAGTTTTATCCCACTTAAAATTTGTTGCATCGGCTAGCATAAATTCTGATGTTAATTTGGTGATTTTTGGATAATTATTTTTTAACCAATTAATATTTTGTGATGAAGCAGAGATCATGTTACTTAAAATATCAGTCCCGATTACGTTGTATCCCATTAGTAAAGCCTCCTGTAGTATCACTCCAGTGCCACAGAAAGGGTCTAGTAAGGTTTTATGACTATTATCATCGCTAGGATCGTTATTAGCCAAATTAATAATTATTTGAGCTAATTTGGGCGGTAACATACCGATTCTACTATCGCGTTTGGGACGATAACGGTCCCTTTTAGTATAGTCATTAATATCTTGAACTTGTTTAGTCTGGGCAATGATAATCTGTTTATCATCTTTAACAACAATAAGTTCGATATTATTATTAGTTGTTAAGTTATTATGATAAACCTGGGCAGAAGATAATTGGGTAGTAGTGTTTGGAATCAATCTAATAGATTTATTAAACGATTTAATAAAAGATTTTAATATCATTTTTAGTTTATTAATCTCAGATAAACTAATTTTTGGATCATAGAAACTCATCCCAAGATTAATTTTTTTGTTTTCAGCTTCAAAAATTATCTTTTGTAGATGTTGTTTTAAATTGGTTAATAGATTTTGGTTAGTTGTTATAGCTTCAATACTTAAAACCTCGGCTAGCTTTATTGATCCACCTAATCTTTTAAAATTTATATCACTATGATTAAGGTTAATTAATGCAGTTTGGTCGGTGATTTGAGATATTTGATTTTTTCCCCCATATAAACTGAATATTTCAACTAGTGAAAGTTCGGGTTGGCGGCCGAGAATTATTAGACTTTTTGTCATTAACATTAAATTATAGTGCTAAGATAACTAAATATCCAACTTAATATATCTGTTTATCGTAACTATTTTAGAATATTTATTTGATTTTAACTTTAGTTAGCTAGAGATTTTATTGTTTTTACTAACTTAAAAATCATAAAAACTTAGATTAAAAAGAAAATTCAAGCAGTTTATCTGGTATAAATATTTGAATTTATTGGCTTGATGCTGAGATTGTCATTGTTTTTTAGTCTAGATGCATCTGTTGATAATATTTTTTTTCTTAAGTCTTATTAAGTTAGTTATAATAATGTTAGATGAGTAAATCTATGATCCTAAAAAAACACTGGAAATTAGTCATTAATGTTTTAACGATCATTGTTTTGATTGGTGTAATTTATTCTACTAGACATCAAATACTCGGTACTTTGCAAAATTTAACTCATATTAATGCCTATGCTCTAGTACTTTTAATACCAATTGAATTATTGAATTATCATGCTCAAACAAAATTGTATCAGAAATTATTTAAAGTAGTCGGTAATGAGTTATCTTATAAATCTTTGTATCGTATCGCTTTAGAATTGAATTTTGTTAATAATGTTTTCCCGAGTGCTGGCGTAACTGGTATTTCTTATTTTGGCTTACGACTTAGGAATGGCAAGATTTTATCGGGTGGGAGAGCAGTCTTAATTCAGATTATGAAACTGGGATTAACACTAATTTCATTCGAAGTATTAATAGTTTTTGGGGTTTTAGCTTTAGCATTTGGCGGACATGTTAATGATGTGTCTATTTTAGTAGCAGGAATATTATCCACATTATTGTTAGTACTTACAGTAGTGTTTGTTTATATTGTTGGTTCACGTTCCAGGATTAATAATTTTTTTGGATTTATGACGATGACTACCAATAAGATTATTCAGTTCTTTAGACGTTCACATCCCGAAACAATTAATATCGCTCACGCTAGACGAGTATTCGATGATTTTCATGATACTTATCTGGAACTAAAAAATAACATGAATCAACTATTGTCGCCATTTCTTTATGCTTTACTAGCTAATTTAACGGAAATTTTAGCGGTTTATGTAGTATATTTAGCTTTTAACCAGTATGTTAATATCGGCGGCATTATTTTGGCTTACGGTGTGGCTAATTTTGCTGGATTAATATCGGTCTTTCCGGGTGGAATTGGCGTTTACGAAGCATTAATGACAATAGTTTTAGCGGCAGTTGGAGTTTCACCGAAGATCAGTTTACCGGTTACTATAATGTATCGAGTTATTAATACTATTATTCAAGTTCCACCAGGGTATATATTGTATCAATTGTCAGTTAATCGAGCTAAAAATGATAATAATTAAAAATGTAGATTTGTTATTAAATGCCAATTGAGATTAAATTTAGTGTTAATGAATTTATAGAGGTTTTTAACCAAACTTTAAGCTATGCTTACGACAGTGTTTATATTAGCGGGGAACTAGCTAATTTTGTCATAAAAGATAATAAATGGATATATTTTGATTTAAAAGAAGGTGATAGCAAAATTAGATTATTTGGCTCGATTTATGCCCTAAGCCAACCTCTAGAAGATGGTATGTTAATTGAAGTCTGTGGAACACCTCGATTACATTCAAAATTTGGTTTTAGTATCACTGTTAAATCAATCCAATTAATTGGTGAAGGTAGTATTAAAAGATCTGCTGAAATTTTAAAAGATAAATTAGCCAAAGAAGGTCTATTTAATCAGGATCGAAAGAGATTATTACCGTTTCCACCACGAAAAATTGGTGTAATAACGTCGATTCAGTCAGCTGCTTTTTCGGATTTTAAAAAAGTATTGTCTGCTCGATTTTCCGGGCTTGAAATTTATCTGATTAATGTATTAGTTCAAGGCGATAAGTCGAGCGATATGATTACTTCGGCTATTAGTCAATTTAACAATCAATCCAGCTTAGTGGATGTTATTGTTATTGTTAGGGGAGGGGGAAGTCCAGAAGATTTACAATCTTTTTCTAGTGAAAAAGTCACTCGAGCAGTAGCCGGTAGCCGAATACCTACTATGGTTGCTATTGGACATGAAAGTGATGTCGCTTTAGCAGAATTGGCTGCCGATCAAAGAGCTTCTACTCCTAGTAATGCGGCCGAATTATTAGTACCAGATAAAAAAGATTTATTAAATTGGATTGAAAGCAGTGTTAATAATTTAACCGAATATTTTTCAGTTATTTATAATCGAGAGATGAGTCAAGTTAGTGATAAATTAGAAGAAATTGAAGAGCTAGTTTTGAATATTATTGAATCTAAAAAGCAACAGGCTCAAAATGTTAAGCAATTATTGATGGCTTATGATCCTCTTTTGCCATTAGTGCGAGGATATGCCATAGTTAAATATAATGACCAATTTGTTAGTCACCAAACAAATTATAAAATTGGCGATAAATTAAAAATAGAACTACTGAAGAAAATCATTGATGTCAAAGTAGAAAATATAGTAGGTAAGGTATAAAATTATGGTTGTTAATTCAAAAAAAAATAATTCAGCTTTCGATTTTTCAAAAGCTAAAAACGAGCTAGATCAGATAATCCAGACCCTAAGAGAGGAAAATACATCACTTGATTTGGCGGTTGAGCTTTATGAAAGGGGTTTAAAATTAACAGTCGATCTTGAAAAGTATCTTAAAAAGACGAAAAATAGAATTATTGAAATAAAAGCTAAATCTCAGTTGGATTAATATGTTGTATCTTATGTTATTGATTATTTTAATAGTTATATCATTTTCCTTTGTTATATTAGTAGGCGCTCCATATTTACCATCTTTTAGCTATCAGATCGAAATAGCCCTATCGTTATTAGAATTAAAGCCTGGAGATACCGTGCTTGATCTAGGTTGTGGTGATGGTAAATTTCTTCGAATTGCCGCTAAGCAAGGATTAAAGGTTATTGGTTATGAAATTAATCCTATTTTATATTTGGTCTCTTGGCTATCTACTCGACGGTATGGCGATAATGTAAAGGTTATATTTGGAAACTATTGGTCGAAAACATTACCACCAGCCGAAGCAATATTTGTTTTTTTATTGCCTAAATTTATGACTAAGCTAGATGCTAAAATATCAAAATATCAATACCGACCAGTTAAATTAGTAACCTTTGCCTTTAAAGTACCTATCCGTAAGTTTATTAAAAGCAAAGACAATGTTTTTTTATACCAATATTAATTCTAGATAATTTTAATTTTAAATTTGTTAGTTTATGCTAATTTAGTTAAAATATCTTTGTAATGAATAATAAAAGAAATTTAATCAGCTCTATTATCATACTAGTAGAGACGATTTTTTTAATTATACTAATAGCTTTTGGTGTATGGTCTTATTCGGCTTATAAGAAAAATAAAACTAATCTTGATCAGAAGATTAACCAGGCAGTAATTGTAGCCAAGAAACAGCAGAGTTCGGTTGATGCTAATAACTATGCAATACAATCTCAGTACCCACTAGCTAATTATACTGGGCCTCAAATTTATGGGAGCGTATCTATAAATTATCCAAAAAATTGGAGTGCTTATGTTGATAGCACCGGTTCTAGCACTTTATTGGATGGTTATTTTAATCCTGGATATGTCATGTCTATTAATAGCCCCAACTCAACCTTCGCTTTAAGGGCACAGATTATTAATCAAAGTTATTCTCAAACTTTGGCTTCTTTTACTTCCCAAGAACAAGCGGGTTTAATTACTACAAAACCATATAGTCTACCAAAGTTACCACAAGTAGTGGGTGTCATGCTGACTGGACAAGTCCAGAATAATTTGACCGGAGAAATGGTTGTATTGCCATTACGAAATGAAACTCTTCAATTTTGGACTATTGGTACTAACTATTTACCAGCTTTTAGTAATATTATTTTACCTAATCTAACGTTTTCTCCTTAAAAGATAAAT
>JAJZCO010000023.1 GCA_021846095.1 bacterium
CGATCTTAATTGCCAAAGGGAAAGTTAACATTCTCGTATATTGATTGATCTTTTTTTGACCAAATTCACCATCTTTATGAAGTGCCTCCAAACGAGGAATAGCTTTAGTCAGAAGTTGCATAATAATCGAGGCATTAATATAAGGCCCCAATCCTGCAATCATTATGGAAAAGTTAGCAAGTGCTCCTCCGGACAATACATTCATAAAATTCAATAATTGCGGAGTATTAGATGAACTGAATAAAGTTTGTAGGACCTGATGTAATGTTTGAGCGTTAGCAATAGGAACTGGTATTTGAGCTAGGACTCTAAATACAAATAATATACCAATCACGGCTAAGATACGATTTCTCATATCCTTTTCTTTTAATGATCGCCATATTACTTTCCAATTCATCAAATAAACTTTCTTATGCTAAATAATATTTTACGTTAAAATTATTTTAAAAACTATTTTGTTTTTGAAATTCTAGCAATTCGATCAACTTTTTCAAAACTACCACCTAATTCTTCGATACTATCGATTGCTTTTTGACTGGCAGAAGTTAATTTTAGAACGTATTTTTTTGTAACTGCCTTATCGTATAATATTTTAACTTTAACGTGTGGACTTGATATCAAATTAGCCAAAAATAAGACATTAGCGTCGATAATAGTACCTTTAACTTCAGCCAATTGACTGGTTTTAACAACTTCTGATTTTATATAATGACTTCGAAAACCAGCTAATTTGGGTAGCTGTTGCATTAATGGGTTTTGACCACCACTAAATCCTGGGTTACTTTTAGAACCAGTTCGTGACTTTTGTCCTTTAGTCCCGCGACCAGCAGTTTTACCTTGACCAGCGCTGATACCCCGACCTAAACGCTTTTTAGCTTTAACTTTATTAACTTTTAAATCATTAAATTTCATGATTTACCTTCTTTTTTTACCATAGCAGCCTTAGTTGTTACCCATTTATCCGAAGGAACTAATTTTTCCAAAGCAGAAATAGTGGCATAAGCTGTATTAACTTTATTAGATGAACCAAGTGATTTACTTAAAACATTATGAATACCACCTACTTCCAATATAGTCCTAATTACCCCTCCAGCGATTAAGCCAGTACCGGCAGCAGCAGGTTTAAGTAAAATATTAGAGCCACCGACTTTGGATTGAACGTCATGAGGCAGGGTACCTTTATAGATTGGAATAACTATTAAATTCTTTTTTGCAACTTCGACAGCTTTAGCTACAGCATTTGTTACATCAGATCCTTTGGCAATTCCAATACCAACTTGACTCTTACTATCACCAACTACAACCAAAGCTCTAAATCTAAAACGCCTACCACCTTTAACAACTCTAGCTACTCGACCAATTTCCAATGTTCTTTCTTCAAATATTTTTTCTTGTATAACATTGTCACTAGCCGAAGATAATCTTTTATCTGCCATTTAAAACTCCAATCCTGCAGCACGAGCCGCAATTGCTAAGACTTTGATTCTACCATGATAAATTTTTCCATTACGATCAAAAACAACTTTATTATAACCAGCTTGTAAGGCTTTTTTAGCTATCTCAGTTCCAACATACTCTGCTTTTTGAGTTAAGTTATTAGCCAATTTTTTACGTCCAACGGTTGAGACATAAATCAAAGTTTTACTAGCATCGTCATCTATTAATTGAGCTGTAATATGTCTAATTGATACATAGACTGTCAATCTTGGTCTCGTAATACTGCCATGGACACTACTACGAATTCTGTTTTTACGTAAATATCGGTGCTTTAATTTAATTGTTAAATTTTTCATACTTTATTTATCCTTACCACTTTTACCACTTTTACGTATAATATATTCCCCAACGTATTTAATACCTTTACCCTTATACGGTTCAGGTTTTTTCAATTTTCTAATCTCAGCCGCCACTTGACCAACTGCTTGTTTAGAAATTCCATTAATAATTATAACGTTTTGTTCGACAGAAATATTAATGTCTTGAGGTGATTTATATAAAACATCGTGAGATAAACCAATGCTCAAGTTAAGATCACGGCCTTTCATAGCTATTTTATAACCAACCCCATTAATTTCAAGTTTTTTCTCGAAGCCTTCAGTAACACCAATTACCATGTTATTAATTAAAGCTCTCATTAGACCGTGTTTGGCTCTGATTTTAGGTAAATCAGAATCTCGTTTAACGGTTAATATCCCATCAACTATTTCGACAGTTACATCGGGTAAATTGACAATAGATAATTGACCTTTTTTACCTGAAACACTAATAGTATCAGGATCGACAGTGATTGTCACGCCTTCTGGGATCTTGATAGGTAGTTTTCCTATTCGACTCATAATACTTCCTTCATTTAAAAATTTACTAATATATTTGACAAATTATTTCACCACCTAGGTTAAGCAACCTAGCAGAATCACCACTCATAATACCTTGGGAAGTAGATATTACTACCATACCTCGACCTTTTTTAATATGAGGGATCTCCTTAGATGAGGCATAAATACGTCGACCGGGTTTGGAAATTCTTTTAATCTCGGTAATAACAGAATTAGAATTTTCATCATTAATCAAAATCTTCAATAATCTACCAACTGAAGGAAGTTCAACAACATCGACGTGATCAATAAAATTACTATCTTTTAACAACTTAGCAATTGATTCTTTAATTTTTGAGTGAGGTAGAGTTACCTCATTTTTGTTAACTAAAATAGCGTTTCGAATTCGAGTCAGCATATCTGCGATTGGATCAGTACTTGTTTTACTCATATCATATTCTCCTTATTACCAACTTGCCTTAGTGATACCTGGAATTTCACCTTTTGAGGCATGTTCTCTAAATGAAATTCTTGATAATCCAAATTGCCTCATATAACCTCGAGGTCGACCTGTTTCTAAACACCTATTTTTTAAACGAGTTTTAGATGAATTTCTAGGTAGCGCAGCCAACCCTTCTTGATCACCTAGTTTTTTTAATTCAGTTCTTTTAGCTGAGTACTGAGCATACATTCGTTTTCTTTTTTCATCACGTACTATAATAGATTTTTTGGCCATTATTTTGTCTCCTTTTCAAAAGGCATTCCAAATTTCTTAAGTAAAATTAAACTATCTGTCGGTTTTTTTGAATTAAAAATGAAGTTAATTTGAAGACCGTGAGTCATAATTGTCTCATCAAACGATAACTCTGGAAAAACTGATTGATCGGTAAGTCCAATACTATAATTTCCTTGTTTATCAAAAGCCGTAATTTTAACACCGTGAAAATCTCTCAATCTAGGTAAAACGATATTAATTAACCTGTCTAAAAATTCATACATACGATCTTTACGTAAGGTAACTTTTACTCCAATTTTATTACCTTCTCGCAGCTTAAAAGCAGCAATAGATAATTTGGCCGTAGTCTCCACGGGAGATTGACCAGAAATTTTCTTAATAGTGTTTAGGGCTGTTTCCATAACTTTTTTATCATCTTTAGCTTTACCTAGCCCAGTATTGATAACAATCTTTTCTAGTTTAGGTACTTCAAAAACATTAGAAACACCTAGTTCCTTTTTTAATTCAGGAACTATTGTGGTCAGATACATCTGATACAGCTTGGCTCGATTACTTGAAGTTTTGTTAGTTGTTTTAGCCATTACTTAATCTCCTTTGAAGAGCTTCGATAGATTCTAACTTTTTCTTTATTGTCATTGGACAATTTATAACTAATTCGACTAGCTTTTTTCGATTCGGGATCAAGAATACCAACTTTAGACACAAAAATAGGTTTAGTAATCTGCAAAATTGTACCCTGAGGGTAAGCCTTATTAGATTTAATATGCTTTTTAATAATATTGATACCTTCTACGGTTACCTTATTTTCTTGAGGATGAACGGCGGTGATTTTACCGGTCTTTCCTTTGTCTTTACCAATTCTAACAATAACCATGTCACCCTTTTTTAGACGAATCTTAAATAGTTTTTTAATCATAATACCTCCGGAGCCAAGCTGATAATCTTAGCATAACCTAAATCTCTCAATTCTCGAGGAACTGGTCCAAATATACGAGTTGCTTTAGGAAGTTTATCTTCACCGATTATTACTGCAGCATTATCATCAAATTTAATTGTCGATCCATCTAATCTTCTAATCTGATCTTTGGTTCTAACAACTAAAGCTTTCACTACAGTTTTCTTTTTAACACTACCATTAGGACTAGCTTGTTTGACAGTGGCCACAATAACGTCGCCTACTCGGGCGTACCGTCTTCTAGTGCCACCAAGAACTCTAATGCACAAAATTTCTTTTGCTCCGGAATTATCACAAACAGTCAATCTTGATTCTTGTTGTATCATGATTTTTCTCCAGTTTCTGTCTTGGGTTTTTCATCTATTTGTAATATTTTCAAATCATCGGATTGTAAATTAGGTCGTTCTATTATTTGTTGCAAAATATGTCGTTTTTTAGCACTTAAGGGACGAGATTCGGCGATAATTACTTTATCACCGATTTTAGCTTCATTTTTCTCATCATGAGCCATAAATTTAGTACTTACTTTATACTGTTTATGATATAAAGGATGAGTTTTTTTAGATGAAACAGTTACGATAATTGTTTTGTCGCTTTTATCAGAAGAGACAATACCTGTTATAGTCTTTATCATTATTTTGTCTCCTTTAATAATTGTTCCGATAATACTGTTAACATCCTAGCTAGTTCTTTCCTTTTTAGCTTAATTATTTTTACGTTAGTTAACTGTCCAAGTCTAAGTTGATGTTTTAAATCAAAAATTTCATCTCGTAATTTAGTACTTTGATCAGTCAAATCTGAAGTTGATAACTTGCGAATGTCATTAATTTTCATACTAAATTTCTCCCCGTACTAAAAACTTAGTTTTAATCGGTAATTTATGTGCAGCTAATCTCATAGCTTCTCGTGCAACAGTCTCATCAACGCCTTGCATTTCAAATAGTATCGTGCCGGGTTTAACTTTTGCTACAAAAAATTCTGGACTTCCTTTACCTCCACCCATTTTAGTATCAAGAGGCTTCCTAGATACAGCTATATGAGGAAAAATTCGAATCCAAATCTTACCACCTCTTTTAATGTGTCGAGTCATTGCTTGTCTAGATGCTTCAATTTGCCGAGAAGTAATACGTTCATGAGCCATTGCCATTAAACCATAATCACCAAAGGCAATATAATTACCAGAGCTAGCGATGCCATTAATTCGGCCTTTTCTGATTTTTCTAAATTTAGTTCGTTTAGGCATTAACATTTTAGATTACCTCGCCTTTATAAATCCAAACCTTAACACCAATCAAGCCAGCTACAGTTTTAGCATCAACTTCTGCAAAATCTATATTGGCTCGAATTGTGTGAAGTGGTACCGAACCGGCAACTTCTTTTTCACGACGTGACATCTCGGCACCGTTTAATCGGCCACCAACTTCAACTCTAACGCCTAATGCTCCTGCTCTCATGGTGTTTGCGACAGCTGATTTAATAGCTCGCCTAAAATTCATTCTTTTCTCTAATTGATGTGCAATATTTTCAGCTACTAATTTAGCGAACAAATCTGGTTTCTTAACTTCTTCAATGTTAACTCGTGTAGGGGTAGCATAAATTTTTTCAATCGCTACTTTCAGCTCGGTAGCACCGGTTCCGCCACGACCAATTACAACTCCAGCCTTAGCAGTAGTTATAGTAACAGTCACTAAATTTGGCGTTCGATTGATTTCGACTCGATTAATAGCTGCTCGACTACCTAATTTATCTATGATCATTTTTCTGATCGTTAAATCGTCCTTCAAAAATTGAGCATAATCTTTTTTAGAAGCAAACCATTTTGAAGACCAATCTTTATTAGTCACCAAACGCATTGATATTGGATTAACTTTTTGACCCATTATTTAGTCTCCTTCTTTGAGGTTTCAGTCTTGGCTTTAATGGATGGTCGTAATTCTCCATCAACCACCACTCGAATATGAGAAGTTCTTAACATAAATGGATTGGCTGAACCCTTAGCGGCTGGTCTGAATCTTTTAGTTCGAGGACCATGAGTTACAGAAATCTCAGAGATAATCAAACTATCTGTTTTATAACCATGATTATGAGAAGCATTTGCTTGAGCACTAAGTATAGCTTTTGAAATAGCAACTGCACTTTGACGACGAGTATGGCTTAATATAGTTAGAGCATCTTCAACTGTGCGACCACGAACTAAAGCTGCCACAACTGCGACCTTACGAGGACTTATTCTTACGCCTTTAGCGACTGATAGTACTGACATATTATCTCCTATTTACCTTTCGCTAACTTCCCACCGTGGGACCTGAATTTACGAGTTGGAGAAAATTCACCAAGTTTGTGTCCAACCATATTTTCACTAATAAAAACTGGGATATGGACCTTACCGTTATGAACAGCAATCGTTTTACCAACAAAATCAGGTGAAATAACGCTATATCTAGCCCAGGTTTTTATAATCGTACGATCTTCACTCCCCAGAGCTTTAACCTTGCGAGCTAATTTAAAATCTATATATGGTCCTTTTTTAAGTGATCTAGACATTGTTATTTCCTTTTCGCCATATGACGACTTCTTAATATAAACTTACTGGAGCTCTTATTTCGTCTAGTCTTATAGCCAAGAGTTTTCTGGCCCCAAGGTGTTTTGGGAGCTGAACCGTGATCTTTACCTCCACCAATACCATGTCTACCACCATCACCACCACCATGAGGGTGATCAACGGCATTCATTACTACACCTCTTACTGATGGCCTGATGCCTCGGTGACGAGACGAACCGGCCTTACCTAGCTTAACGTTCTGATGTTGATCATTACCAATAATACCAATTGAAGCCCAACAAGATTCATTAATTAATCTAACTTCACCACTAGGCAATCTAACCTGAGCGTATCCATTATCTCGACCCATTAGTTGAGCTCCATTACCAGCCGATCTAACTAATTGACCACCCCGTCCTGGATATAATTCGATATTATGAATAGTGCTACCGAGAGGCATATTTTTGAGCTCAAAGCGACTACCTTCTTCGACGGCAATATCATTCCCAGATCTAATGACATGACCAATTTTCATACCAGATGAAGCCAAAACATAATAATATTTACCACTATTTTGTTTAACTCTAGCAATCCTAGCACTTCGATTTGGATCGTATTCAATATGTTCAACAGTACCGATAAACTCAGTTGGTAATCTAAAACTGACTTTACGATAAAAAGTCTTAGCTCCACCACCTTGATGCCTGGTAGTGATTCGCCCTTGATTATTACGGCCACTATTTTTTTTGATTTTAACAATTAAAGATTTAAGAGGTTTCCTAGTAGTAATATCGGAAAAGTCTTGGGTAGTTTTACCACGATATCCTGGCGTGGTTGGTTTATAAGCTGAAATCGCCATTATTTTTTCTCCTCTTTACTTGACTTACCAAGAATTTTTCTGGGTTTTTTAATAGCTTTGGCTTCTTCTTTTTTAGCAATTTCATTAAATTTTTCCTGAGTTTTGGCTTCTTTTTGTTCTTCTGCTTCCATGACATCGAAAATAGGCAAAGAAAAACCATCTTTTAAATAAACATAAGCTTTTTTATAATTAGATCTACTACCAACCGCATTTAGATATCTTTTACCAGTGATTGAAATAATCTTTTTGTTTTTACCTTTAAAATTAGCGACGTTAACGGAAGCAACTTTAACATTAAATTGTTCTGCTATTTGATTGCCAATGGTGATTTTATTGACAGACCGAGGAACACTGAAAACATAACATCGTTTTTTTGAAATGCTATAACTTTTTTCACTTAATATCGGTAATATATCATGTTTAACCATTATTTAACTCCACTGTTAAGCCATTTTTCAATATCTGAAATAGTATTTACGTCAATAATTAAATGATCGGCATTCAAAATATCACAGACATTAAGATAGTTATAACTAACAAGTTTAACATCAGAAAGATTAGCAGTAGCCAGTAACAAATTATCAGTTTTTGATTTAACAACCAACAAAACGCTGCCACTACCAACCAGTTTTTTAATTATATCGGCTACGATTTTTGTTTTAGCTGATTTTAGCTCAGAATCTTTAATGAAAACAATCGCATCCTCTGATGCTTTAATTGATAAAGCTTGTTTAACAGCGATTCTTTTAGCTTTCAAATTTATTTTACGACTATAATTCTCTAAACCAGTTGGACCAAAGGCAATACCACCACCTCGCCAAATTGGATTTCGACTAGAACCAAATCTAGCTCGACCGGTACCTTTTTGTCGCCATGGTTTTTTACCACCACCCGACACTAAACCACGAGTTTTTGTAACAGCATTATTAGATCGGCCATTGGCAAGATAAGACTGGTAGGCATCTAGATCGG
>JAJZCO010000024.1 GCA_021846095.1 bacterium
CCTCCAGCGTCATCAATAATATCGACGCCAGGTTGTAACATCAGATGATAAGTATTAACTAAAATTGCTTGACCACCTAGTTGTGTGACTTGATTGGGTGTTAAGGCTTTAACAGTAGCTTTGGTACCACCAACAATGAATGCCGGAGTATTAATTGTGCCATGGGGAGTTTTAATAGTGCCTACTCGAGCTAAGCTGTCTTTTAATTTATGAGTTATTTCAAATTCCATTTAGGCCTCATTATATAGCAACATCGAATCACCATAACTTAAAAACTTATAATTATCATCGGTGGCTACTTGGTATAATTTTTTTAGAACTGACCAGCCACAAAAAGCCGATACTAACATTAAGACAGTTGATTTTGGAGCATGAAAATTAGTCAGCAGAGCATTAACTATTTTAAAATTGTAGCCTGGATAGATAAAGATATCCGCTTCACCATTTATAGCCGATTTATTGTTGTTTATGATTTCGTCAGCTGCATATTCTAAAGTTCTAGTGACGGTTGTGCCAATTGCGATAATTCGATGATTATTTTTGATCGCTGATCTTATTTTTTTTAAGACTTCTTGATTAATTTCAAAATATTCTTTATGCATGTGATGATCTTCGATTTTTTGAGTTCTAATTGGTAGGAATGTTCCAAGACCGACGTGTAATGTTATGAAGCTGATATCGGCACCTCGCTGTCTTAGCTTATCAATTAATTCTGGAGTCATATTAAGGCTTGCTGTTGGTGCAGCCACTGAACCACTATTTTTTGCCCAGATAGTTTGATATCTGTCTTTGTCTGAATTTGTAGCTTTTCGATGTAAATAAGGGGGCAAAGGAACTTCACCAATCTCGTAAGCTAGCTCAAGTAGATTAATGGGGCTAGATATAATTGCTAAGCCATTATCGAGTAAGGCTGTTACTTTTAACTCGACATTATTTTTCGTAATCAGGATATCTGCAGTTGATAATTTTCCTTTGTAAAGAACTTTGTGCGCAAACCAGTCATCAGACTGACCGTGTTGTTCGATGAGAATTAATTCTCTTTGACCACCAGACTGTTTTTTGGTGACGATCAGTCTGGCTGGTATGACTTTGGTATCATTTAATATGATTAGGTCGTCTGGTTTTATGTAGTTATCAAGATTTGAGTATTTATCATGAAAAATTTTTTTAGTTTTTAGGTTATAAGTTAGTAGTTTAGTGGTTCCTCTTATTGCCGGTGGTTTTTTAGCAATTAAGGATTCGTTTAGCTTATAATTATAGTCATTAATATCCATGATAGTATTTTTGTTAAAATTAAAAAAATATGTTAATATATTATAAATCATTATTAAAAAAATTGTGTAAAAATTAAAAAACTTAACCATAAGGTATCATTGTTCTATGTCAAATAATTTAGATAGTTCCAAAATTCGTAATATTGCTATTATTGCTCATGTTGATCACGGTAAAACCACGCTGGTTGATGGCCTTTTAAAGCAGTCGCATACCTTTAGAGATAATCAGGCTGAGATGAACCAGACTCTTATTATGGATAGTTCTGATCAAGAGAGAGAGCGTGGTATTACAATCACCGCTAAAATAACGGCTATTTCTTATCATGATTACAGAATAAATATTATTGATACTCCAGGTCATGCCGATTTTTCTGGTGAAGTTGAAAGAACGCTCAATATGGCTGATGGATGTCTATTGATTGTTGATGCTCAGGAAGGTCCGATGCCACAAACTAAATTTGTCTTATCAAAAGCCCTAGTTAATGGTTTGAAGGTTATAGTAGTAATTAATAAAATCGACAAAACAGGTAGTCAAATAGATAAAGTAAAGGACGAACTAGATAATTTGTTTTTGGAATTAGCAGTTCATGAAGATCAGTTACATTATCCAATATATTATGCTATCGGTCGAGAAGGTAAGGCTTGGAAGAATTTACCGACCAACTTAGCAGAAGACGGAGATCTAGTCGTCTTATTCGATGCTGTTATTAATAACATTCCTTCTCCGTCAGCCGACATATCAAAACCCTTTCAAATGTTAGTAACGGCTTTGGCCTACGATAATTTTAAGGGTAAATATGCTATTGGTAAAATATCACAAGGTCAAATTATCGCTGGAGATAGTGTTGCGCTTTGTAAATTAGACGGTACTATATCGAAAAATCGGATCGAGGCAGTGTTTTCTAGTCATGGTTTAGATAGGTTTGAAATTGATAAAGGCATTGCTGGTGATATTGTCCAGTTGACTGGTATTTCTGATGCTAAGATTGGAGAGACTATAGCTGATAGTATTAAACCTGAAGCCTTACCAATTATTGAGGTTGAATCTCCTACCCTACAAATTTATCTAGGCCCCAATACCTCTCCTTTTAAAGGTCAAGAAGGGAAGTTTAATACTTCTCGCCAAATTGGCGAGCGATTGATGAAAGAACTTGAAACCAATGTTGGCCTTAGAGTGGAAGAAGAAGGCATCGGATTTAAGGTATCTGGTCGAGGTGAACTCCACCTGGGCGTGTTGATTGAGTCATTACGCCGTGAGGGATATGAATTCGAAGTTGGTCGACCTCAAGTAGTTAACAAAATCGAAGGTAATCAAATTCTAGAACCCATTGAAGAATTAATTATTGAAGTACCAACCGAATATGTTGGGACGGTCCAGATGGAATTAGGTAAAAGAAGAGCTAATTTGGTTGATCAGTTTTTAGCGCCTAATAATGTGACTAAGTTAGTTTATAATTTACCAACTCGGACTCTTCTTGGTTTAAGAAACGTTTTGCTAACTAATACCAGAGGTACAATAATTATGAACTCCTTAATTACTGGTTATGAAAAACAGGGTTTAGCATTATCTCAATTGCGAAATGGTGTTTTGATAGCCTTCGAGACCGGAGTGTCTACACCGTATTCTCTTCAAAATGCTGAAGCGAGAGGTATCTGTTTTGTCGGTCCAGCCGAAAAAGTCTATGCTGGTCAGGTTGTCGGACTTAACAATAGAAGTGAAGATTTAGAAATCAACATCTGTAAAGCCAAGCATTTAACCAATATGAGAAGTTCATCAAGTGATGGGGTTGTTCAACTAACTCCTAAAACTGTTTTAAGCCTGGAACAGAGTCTAGATTTTATTGAAAACGATGAATTACTAGAAGTTACTCCTTCTGCTTTGCGTCTTCGTAAAAAAGAGCTTGATCCGATTAAAAGAAAAAGATTTAAGGCTTAGTTTAATCAAGTTTTTGACAATTTTGACAAATTCCAGATAATTCAATTTGATGTTTACTAAGTCGATAGCCTAATTTATCGGCTTGTTGGATAAGAGCTTTTTCTAAAACTGTATTTTCATCGATAGGTTGAGATTGATGACAGACCATACAAGTTATGTGATGATGGTGATAGGAATACATTTCACCTAATTCTATTTTGTATTTAAAACCTATTTTGATTTTGTCGATAATCCGTATTTTCTCAAAAATTACAATGTTTCTATAGACACTGGCACGATCAATTGAGCCCTTAGTCTTTTTAATTAATTCTTGCATGGTAATTGATTCTACGTCGGACAATATCTGAAAGATTTTTCGGCGTGATTTAGTTAAATTTAAATGATTGTCACTTAATGTTTTAACAAATAACTCTTGACTTGTCATAATGTTATTTTAAGTGTTAGTCTTTCATAGTACAATAAGAATATAGTAAAAGAAATAAATAATGATTATAACAAAAAAACATCAACGATTTAATTTTGTCATGAGTGCTATTATCCTGACTCTTTTAGTAGTCGGAGGGCTTAAAGTTACTGCTTCCTCTAATAAAATTATTACAAAACCAGTCAACCAGACAGTCTTACCATCTTCAACTATTCAAAATCCTGTTAAGCCAGCTAGTGTAAATGTTTGTCAGGGTAATACTTTGGCTAATGAGATAATAGTTAGTATCTCAAGCCAACATTTGTGGGCATGTAATTTAACAAATCAGCTTTATAATTCTCCAGTGGTCACCGGAGATGAAAATTATGCTTCAGACCGTACAATTCCGGGGACCTATAAAATATATGCTAAAGAGACACACGTTACCTTGACCGGATCAGATCAATCCGGTAGTTGGAGTGACCCGGTTAGCTATTGGATGCCATTTTTAACGAATCAGTATGGTGCTTATGGCTTGCATGATGCTCAATGGCGGACAGCTGATCAATTCGGTAATATTAATCCCGATTCATTAAATGCCTCTCATGGTTGTATCGAATTACCACTAGCGACTGCTGCTTGGATCTATAACTGGGCACCAGTTGGAACAACAGTAGTTATTAATAACTAGCTAAGTTAGTTATAATAAAGACGATGACTAATATTTTACTTGGAATAGTTTTGCTAGCTATTTTGCTAGTGATTTTTATTCTATTATTTAAAAAAAATAAAAATGGTAATGATACTTTATCTTCTGAATTTGCTTTGAGCAGAAGAGAGTTATCCAATGGTTTAAAAGATTTAAGGCAAGAAATTACTGCTAGTTTACAGACCAATAATCAAGCTGTTGAAACTAAAATTGAGTCTCTAAAAGATAAAAATGATGCTAAATTGGAGCAAATTAGACAAGTCGTTGAACTCAAATTAGACAAGTTAACTAAAGATAATAGTGAAAAACTAGAGAGAATGAGACAGACGGTTGATGAAAAACTTCAGTCTACTTTGGAAAAAAGATTAACTGAAAGTTTTAAGGTTGTCAGTGAGCGTTTAGAATTAGTCCAACGTGGGCTAGGTGAAATGAAAAATTTAGCTAGTGATGTTGGTGATTTTAAAAAATTATTAACTAATGTCAAAACTCGAGGAACTTGGGGAGAAGTACAACTGGAAAACTTATTAGAACAAATTTTCATTCGGGATCATTATGAAAAACAAGTTTTAGTTGATGAAAATTCAAAGGAAGTGGTTGATTTCGTTATTAAGTTGCCTGATAAAAGTTCAAAAGCTGGGTTTATATATTTACCAATCGATGCTAAATTCCCACTAGAAGATTATCAAAGATTAGTTCAATCTCAAGAAAAAAATGATCTAGTCGGCATTGAACAATCTAAGAAAGCCTTGATTAATCGGATTAAAACAGAAGCAAAGACAATCAAAGATAAATACGTTAGACCACCTAAGACAACTGATTTTGCGATATTGTATGTTCCGATTGAAGGGTTATATGCCGAGATATTACACCAACCAGGTTTATTTGAACAAATTCAACAAACTTATCGAGTGACGATAACAGGTCCGACTACAATCGCGGCTATTTTAAGTAGTTTTCAGCTGGGCTTTAGATCTTTAGCGATTGCTAAACAAACTTCGGGCGTCTGGGAATTATTAACAACAATTAGATTAGAGTTTGGCAATTTTGGAGGTTTATTAGAAAAAACTAAAGAAAAATTGGATCAAGCTAGTAAAACCTTGACAACAGCTACTACTAAATCTAGAACTATAGAAAATAAATTACAAAAAATTCAGACTTTAGCGATCGAAGATAAAGAATAGTTATTTAAAATTAGTAAACGAAATAGCAAAATCTAACGGCTGATTTTTTAGAAATAACATTAGAGATTGTAATTCATCTTTTGATGGACTACTTAGTCGTAAGCTATCAATAGTTTGGCTAAGTTTAACTTTTGGATAGTTGGATTTAATTAATTTTGAAATTTGGGACAAGTTTTCTTTGTCGAGAGTTTGTTTAATAGGTAATTCTTGAATAATTTTAAGATTGGAAACGATGGCCTCTTTAGAGAAATCCATCATTTTCTGACTTAAATTTCGTCCAGCAAGTTTTTTTCTGATAATTTCAATTATAGCATCAAGCTGCATCTGGTTATTGGCTGTAATTTTAAATCCGTTTTGGTGTTCAGTCCATTCTACGATACAGTTACTATTCTTAAAATCATATCGACTGGCGATTTCTTTATTGGTTTGCAAAAAAACATTATTTATCTCAGCTTTATTATAAGCCGATACAATATCAAGTGAATTTAGTGACATATTTATATTATAACTTATCTATTGTTTTTTGATTGTAAAATTCATCTGTTATAATTAAGTAAATTATGCAGTTTGATAACCCTAAGATACAAGAGGCCTATTTAAAATTAAAAAACGAACTTGATTTATTGAAGAATAAAAATGATATCATTCGTTCACCAATTTTAAAAAACCTTTACGATGAGTTAAAGTCTCTAACGCCAGATAAAAGAGCTAGTTTTGGACTTCAAGTCAATCGTTTGAGAGATGAACTACTCACTATGGTTAGCTCATTTAATTCAAATATCAAAAAAGACCCAGTAGATATTTCAGCTCCATTTGACGATAATGTTGCCACTGATTTACAACCCGATTTTTTAAGTGCTCAAACTGGTTCAAGACATCCACTAATGATTGAACTTAACTATATTCTTGATATTTTTTATAGAATGGGTTTTGAAGCGTTAGAGAGTTTTGAGATTGATGATGATTATCATATGTTTGGTTCATTAAATTTTCCAGAAGGTCATCCCGCTCGAGATGATTTTGATACTTTTCTGATCGATGAGGTCGATAAAGAAGGTCGTCATTTTATTTCTCCAGCCCACACTTCTAGTATGCAAAATCGAGTATTACAATCAAAAGCTTCGTTGTTAGATAATAATGATCCGATTGCGGCTGTTAGTGCTGGGCGGGTGTTTCGTAATGAAGATTTAGATGCTAGACATGAGCATACCTTTTATCAGTTAGATGGAGTATACGTCTCTAATAATGTAACAGTCGGTAATTTAATGGCAACCTTAAAAACATTTCTAGAAAGCTATTACGATAAATCTCTTAAATTTAAAACTCAACCCTCATACTTTCCTTTTACTGAACCCAGTTTTGAATTTGTTTTAAGTTGTCCTTTTTGTGAAGGGCAAGGCTGTCATATTTGTTCTAAGTCGGGCTGGATTGAACTACTAGGATGTGGCATGATTCATCCTAATGTCCTTAAAATGGCTGGAATCGATTCTGAAAAGTACAGTGGTTTTGCTTGGGGTATGGGCATCGAAAGATTAGTAATGATGAAATATAATATTGAAGATATTCGCCATTTTGAGGCCGGTAAACTTAATTTTTTGAGGCAATTCAAATGAGAGTGCCTGTAAAATTAATTGCTGATTTAGTCAATTTTAGGTTACCATCAGTCTCTGATCTGACCGATTCTATTGGCTCTAAACTCGGTGAAGTAGATAATGTGATTGATTTAGCCCAAAAATATCAGGATGCCGTAATTGTCAAAGTAATAGAGTGTCATAAGATTGATCAATCCGATCATTTGAATCTTTGTTTAGTTGATGATAATCATTTTTTTTCTAATGTAGATCGTACCACTTCCGGTTTTATTCAAGTTGTCTGTGGTGCTTCTAATGTTAAGCCTGGATTATTAACTGTTTGGCTTCCTCCCAATACGATTGTCCCAAATACTTTCGAAGGTAAACAATTTAAATTGTCGAGCAAAGTTTTAATGAACAATATGAGCCATGGAATGTTGGCTAGCCTCAAAGAATTAGATATTAGCGATAATCATGACGGTATTATTGAATTAAGTAATGATCATCAGCCTGGTGATAAATTCGCGGAAAAATATGGCTTGAATGATCAAGTTATTGTTATAGAAAACAAGATGTTTACCCATCGACCGGATTGTTTTGGCGTTTTGGGAGTGGCCCGAGAAGTCAGCGGTATTTTAAATCAGCCTTTTATTTCACCCGATTGGTATAAAAATACAGATCATTTGTTGGAAACCGAAACTACCAATCCTGATTTAGTAATTGATAATCAGATTCCTGATTTGGTGCCAGTATTTAAGGCAATTATTATTGATAACGTTACAATTAAACCTAGCCCACTATGGCTACAAATCGAATTACAGAAATTAGGAGTTCGGCCGATTTCTAATGTAGTCGATATAACTAATTACATTATGTTTTTAACCGGTCAACCCTTACATGCTTATGACTATAATAAATTAAAACAAAAATCTAAAAATGACATAGCTGAGCTGATTGTCAGGAAATCAGTTTCAAATGAGGCCCTAACATTACTTAACGGTAAGGTTTTGAAACTTGATGATGAAGCAATTGTCATTGCAACTTCAAATGGCATTGCTGGTCTTGGTGGTGTTATGGGAGGGTTGGAAACTATTGTAGATCAGACAACTACTAAGATAGTTTTAGAAGCAGCTACTTTTGACATGTATTCTATTAGAAAAACAAGTATGAAGTACGGTCTATTTAGTGATGCCGTAACTCGATATACCAAGGGCCAAAGTCCTTTTCAAATTGATTTTGTTTTATCGTATGC
>JAJZCO010000025.1 GCA_021846095.1 bacterium
CATTTGCGATATGATCAGTATTAGTTTTTAGGTTAGGAGTATCGTTAGTGCAGGATATTAAAGATAAAACAAAATATTTTAATCTATTTTTTTTAATCTTATTTGGTAGTGCCTTTGGCTATGTGGAAGCAGCGGTAGTTTATTATCTTCGAAATCTAATCAATTTTCACACCAATTACGTCGTTACCAACTATAAAGTTTTACTTAATCTTGGTTTTATAACGTTTATTTCTCCTGTCCATCCGATATTGATTAGTAATAAAATTACTTCAGTAGAATTGGCACGTGAAACAGCCACGATTATTATGTTACTTGCCATAGCTTATATTGCTGGTAAAAACATCAAACAAAGGGTAGGTGCTTTTTTAATTAGCTTTGCTTGTTGGGATATAATGTATTATGTTTTTTTAAAAATTCTAGATAATTGGCCAAGTAGTTTAATGACTAAAGATATTTATTTTTTAATACCTGTCACTTGGATAGGTCCAGTTATCACACCTTTAGTTGCTTCAATTGTTATATTAATAATCGGAGTTAGATTGTATTTACGACCTTCTAATCAAACTTAATCGATATTTTTTTGAGTGAAATAATTTATTTCATTAACGATATTAAGTAAAGCTTCAGCTCGAACCTTATCGTCAGAAATATTTTTTGCAATTGAAAAAGCTTCTCTTATAAGATTTTTGTTGTCACTAGCTTGAATCATCATCATGATGATTCTGAACTTTTCTTCGGGAGCTTGATCTAAATGATCAACAAGTGGTGATAACTCTAATAAAGCTTGTTGTTTAATATCTAGCAATTGATCAGTATTATCTGAGTCTGTATTATTAGCGACCATAGCAATCGACTCATCAGGTGCTATATCGTTATTTGTTATTAAATTTGCTTGATCGTTATCATTTTGATCGTCAGTTTTATTAAACATTATCCCACCTCATATCAAATATTATTTAATTTGCTTATACTAAAATCATATCAAGAAATATAATTTTAGTATAGTTAAATTAGGCCTAGATTAATTTTTAAATTGTTATAATGGTGCGATAGTGTTAAAGCAGTACAATAAATTATTTGAAGTTTATCTCTATTTAACAATCATCGCGATTATTTTTTTCATATTCGGTGATTTATATTATAGGGTTGGTTATTTATTTTATTTGCTATGGAATTTGCTATTAGCTTGGATACCTTTAATTATCTCTTTGTACTTACGAATAATATTAACCAAAAAACTTTTTTCATCATGGCAGGCTATAATTGTTGGTCTTATTTGGTTAATTTTTATTCCCAATAGTTTTTATTTACTAAGTGATTATATCCATTTACAAGAAGTTGGTAAGTCAACAATTTTATATGATGTTTTATTATTCTCAATTATTATTTTTACTGGTGTTCTGATTGGTTTTTCTAGCGTATCAATGGTATTTGCTGAATTTAAAAAACGATTTTCGAAGACTAGTTGTTATTTTATCTTGTCATTGATCTTTTTAATTATTAGTTTTGGTATTTATATTGGCCGAGATCTTAGATGGAACAGTTGGGATGTTGTCATAAACCCAGCGGGGTTATTACTAGACGTTTTCTATCAACTGAAGAATTTTTCAAATTATCCTTCGATGTTAATAATAGTTTTTTCTTATTTTCTTATTATGATTTCTTTGTTTTTAGGACTATCTAAGATTATTAAATTATCAGGTAAGATCTATAAGGCTTAATTTATTGATATAATAACAAACATGAAAAGTGAGTTAGAAAAAATAATTACCGATTTAGTTAATGAAAAATTTAATAAAATTTATAAAGTTGATGTTTTTCGTCCAGAAACTAAATTTGGTGATTTTTCAACCAATATTGCTCTAAAACTCGCCAAGGAATTAAATGCTTCATCATTAGATATTGCTAATCAATTAGCCGATGATCTACGATCACAATTTTCTGAAATATTCCAAGAGATTAATGTAGCCAAACCAGGATTTTTAAACTTTTTTTTAAGAGACAGGTATCTTTTATTAGATAATGATTTAAATTTTAAAAATGAACAGTTAAAAGATCAGGTAATTGTTATTGAGACTAATAATCCAAATCCATTTAAAGCAATGCATCTTGGCCACGCCTTAAACGCTATTATTGGAGATAGCCTAGCAAATTTATTAGAAATTGGTGGGGCTAGAGTTCATCGAGTTAGTTATCATGGTGATATTGGCAGTCATGTCGGAAAAACTATGTGGGCAGTATTAAAACACATTAATAATGATCCTAAAAATTTAATATCAGTTGAACCAAATAGCCGTTATAAATTCTTAGCTGATATGTATTCTGAAGGTGCTAAAGCCTATCAAGCTGATATAAATATTAAAGCAGAGATTATTTCATTAGCAGATCAATCTTATAAATTAGATGATCCTATTTATAAGCAAGTCTATCAAACGTGTAAAGACTGGAGTTTTGAAGAACTAGATGAGGTATTAAAGCGTTTGGGCTCAAAAACAGTTGAGCGAAGATATTTAGAAAGTGAAGTTGAACCGGCTGGAGTCGAAATTGTTAAAAAAAATATTGATAAATATTTTTTCTTAAGTAAAGGAGCCTTGATTTTTAGAGGAGAAGATTACGGATTGTTTACAACAGTCTTTGTTTCAAGTTCGGACCGAGGACTTTATGCTGCTCGGGACCTGGGATTAATCGAATTAAAACAAAGGGATTTTTCTCCTGATAAAAGTATGATTGTTACTGCTTCTGAGCAAAAAGATTATTTTAAAGTTGTTATTAAGGCTAGTGAATTGTGTCAGATAGCAAAAATTGGTGAAACCAATAATATTACAACTGGAATTGTTAAGTTGAGTAGTGGTAAGATGAGCTCAAGACAAGGCGATGCTATTAATATTGTTTGGTTATTTGATGAGATTACAGCTGAACTGTCTAAATATAATAAACAAGTATCTCAGGATCTTTTAGTGGGAGCAATTAGGTACCAGTTCTTAAAAGTAAAACTTGGTAGCGATATTGTTTTTGATATTAAACAATCGATCAGCTTACAAGGAAATAGTGGGCCATATCTTATGTATGCTCACGCCAGGGCCCAATCGATAATTAGAAAATCTAAGCAAATTATTGAATCAGTACCCGATGATTTTAATATTGAAGATAGTGAAAGAAATTTAGTTCTTAAAATAGCCGATTTTAAGGATACTATGGCTAAAACTATTAGTCAGCTTAAGCCTCATTTACTCTGTTTGTATCTTTATGAATTATCTCAAGAATTTAACCGTTTTTATGAAAAGAATAAGGTGATTGGATCGGATAGAGAAATCATTAGACTCTACCTAGTTAAATCTTATGCCGAAGTGCTAAGAACTGGTTTGTTAAGTTTGGGGATAAAAGCTCTTGATGAAATGTAATATTTGTCTGAGACGTCTAATTGGAATTATGGTAGATTTCACCCCATATAGCCATTTGTTTTAAAATAGGTAAAAGATCGCGACCTTTTTGAGTTAAGCTATATTCTTTACGAATAATCGCTGGATTAATTAGTTCACTTTTAATTATACCTTCCGATTCGAGTTGAATTAATCTTTGACTTAATATCCTAGGATTTATTTCTGGGATTGATTTTTCAAGCTGACAAAATCTTTGGGGTCCAATAAATAAATCGCGTAAAATCAGGGCCGTCCATTTGTTGCCAATTATTTTCATAGCCTGGGCGATGCAGCCAATGGTTGGTTCTATGATAGATGGTTTTATATTGTTCATGGTGTTGTTGGTAATTTACTTTACAAAGTATAGCATCTTTGTTATCATTATAAAACAATATCAAAATAATAATTTTTAGTATAGAGGAGTTTATTTATGAAATTAGCAATTATAGTTGGTGCCACTAGAGAAGGTCGTCAATCCGATAAAGTAGCTAAATGGGTCGCATTATCGGCTAAAGAAAATGGTATATCGGCCGAAATAATTGATTTGCGAGATTATTCGATGCCATTTTTTAATGAAGCTGTCTCGCCTCGTTATAATCCAAATCGAACAATTGAACAATCGGTTCAATTATGGTTAGACAAAATAAATGATTTTGAGGCTTATATATTTGTTACACCCGAGTATAACCATTCAATCCCAGGTGTATTAAAGAATGCTATCGATTACCTAACTAGTGAATTAAATCGTAAGCCATCTGCCATAGTATCTCATGGTAGTGTTGGTGGTGTTAGAGCAGCTACCGATTTAAAGGAAATTTTATCCGAAAGTCAATCTGTTGTTATTCCTAAAACTGCTACTTTAACAAACGTCGGAATGACAAACGCTATTGATGATAATGGCCAATTGTCAGCTGAATTATTGTCTAATCCTTACGGACCAAAGACCCACATCGATAATTTGTTAAAAGAATTAGTTTGGTATTCTGACGCATTATCAGCTGCCAGAAATTCTTAAAACTATAAATTTTCTCAAATTTAATTGGTTAGTTTTTCGATAAAATACTATAATAGGATCAATGATAACTGATATAAAGCCGTCTAAACTGATGTGGCTTGATTTAGAGATGACCGGTCTTAATCCTGCCACAGATTTAATTTTAGAAATTGCAGTGATTATTACCGACTATGATTTTACTGAAATCTCTCGATATATTTCTAAAGTTAAAAATACCAGAAGTCAATTGCAAGAACGATTAGATAGTAATGTTTGGTGGAATGACTATCCAGAAAATAAAAAATTATTTTTAGATCAATCGAGCCAGGGTCAAAGTTTAGCGAAAATTGAACAAGATGTCATAGAATTAATTGACCAGATCGCTGCCGACGAAGTTATTTTTTTAGCCGGTAATAGTATTCATTCTGATCGTAAATTTATTGCTCGCTATTGGCCGGCTTTGGACCAAAGGTTACATTACCGAATGCTAGATGTTAGTGCTTTTAAAATTTTAATGAACCAAAAATATCAAATTGAATTTTCAAAAGTTAACAACCATCGAGCTATTTTAGATGTTGTTGATTCAATTAATGAGCTGAAATATTATTTGAATTGGTTTTTCAAACAATAAAACATGATTGAACCAATAAAATTCACTGATTTAGAGAAGGCGATATTAGCATTAGAGAATGTGGTTGAAAAGTATCCTGTTTCTACTAAACAACCTTTTTTTTATTATCACGAGCAGATGTTCGCTATTATTAATAACGAAAAATTACCCTGTCAAATAAGTCTACGCTGTGATTGGCGACTAGCTAAATTATTACAGGAAAAATATGAAGAAGTCTTGCCGGGCGTAAAACTTGATAGTAAAAAATGGATCACTATATTATTAACTGGTCAGTTAGATTTCGATCAAATAAAAGATTTAATTCGACATTCTTATGAATTAAGCATTTTGATCAGTAGTAAGGTTGAATTGTAATCAGATTGTAGCATGATTCTGCCATGTATTCCGGTTGATAATTTATAATCACTTGATAAATCATTCAGATAAGTTGTTAAGTTAGCGTTTAAGGCATTTTGATAGTCACTATAGAAGGTAGTATTTTGATAGTCGGCCGTTAATTTGGTGTCTAAAGCTAAATTAATCCCGGCGTTGATCAGGCTAGGACTAACAGAGTAACCGTTTAATTTTAAGTAAGATTGGGTTTGGTTTTGTTGGGATATAATTGATAAATTAGTGGTGATTGTGACATTGGCTAGACTATTAGATAGATTAAGATTACCGAATGTATTATTGTCTACCTCAGTTGTTAAGTGAATAATTTCTTGTTGATCTTGTAGAACTTTTGTGTAGGAAGATATGTCAATAATTGTTGGTCCAGAAAATATACTTTTTATTATTATCAATGAAATAATGATGACAATTATAAGTGCTAGTCCTGCTAATGTCACACTTTTTTTATCATTAAAATCAATTAGTGGTTTATTGACTGGTTTATTATTTAAAATAAAATCATATGGGTTGGTTTCGACTGGTGATATATTATTTGGTTCCATTTAAATATTTAACCATAAATACTAAGCTAATTTATAATATTATTTTTAAAACAAGTATAGATTATCTGTCAATAGCTACTATACTTAATCTATATGGATGTAATAGAAGAAGTAAAATCTCGACTTAATATTGAAGATGTGGTTGGAGAATATATCGTTTTAAAGCGAGCTGGCCGTAATTGGCGTGGTCTTAGTCCGTTCACCCACGAAAAATCACCTAGTTTAATCGTTAGTCCCGAAAAACAAATTTGGCATGATTTTAGTTCTGGCAAGGGTGGTGATATTTTCAGTTTCATTATGGAAATGGAGGGTCTAGATTTTAAAGCAGCTCTGGAATTATTGACTAGAAAATCTGGTATTAATATGGAGTTAGTAAAATCTAATTTTACTAATCAAAAAAATTCAGTAAATAAAGACAGACTTTATGAGATTCTGGAGTTAGCTGTTAAATTTTATCAGGTTCATTTTAAAAATAATCCGGTGGCATTAGACTATATTTTTAATATCAGAAAATTTAGCAAAGAAACTGCCTTATCATGGCGATTTGGTTATTCACCAACTAACGGAACAGAACTGTTAGATTTTTTATTAAATAAAAATTATTCAATTAAAGAAATAAAACAAACCGGTCTAGTGACTAGTAGTTATCGAGGTGATAGTGATATGTTTCGTAATCGCTTAATGATTCCGTTACAAGATCAGCATGGTCGAACCATAGGCTTCACAGCTCGAATTTTGGTTGATGATTCAAAAACTTCAAAATATATTAATACCCCTCAAACTATTTTATACGATAAAAGTCGGCATGTATTTGGATTACATTTAGCTAAAGAATCGATTAGAAAAGATGGTTTTGCTGTTTTAGTAGAAGGTAATTTAGACGTTATTAGCTCTTGGCAAGCCGGTATTAAGAATGTTGTTGCTACGGCTGGGACGGCACTGACTAGTTATCATTTAAAAACTTTATCTCGTTTTACGACTGATATCAGGCTTTGTTTTGATGCTGATTCGGCCGGTGTTAATGCTAGTGAACGAGCTATTAACGTGGCTAGTAGCGTTGGTGTTAGTCTTAGTATTATTAATTTAATCTCAGGTAAAGATCCCGATGAATTAATTAAAGATAATCCAGAGAAATGGTCACGTTCAATCAATAATCGAGTTTATGTGGTGGATTGGTTAATTGATCGATATCAGAAAATATACGATTTAACTTCGGCGGAAGGAAAGAAGAAATTTACCGATGTTTTGCTTCCTTTAATTAAAAATTTGAAAGATGAAGTAGAAAAAGAACATTACATAACTAAAGTATCGGAATTGATTCAAATTGATCGACAGGCTTTAAATAGAAAAAGTATTAATTACTCAAGTAATGAGAATGTTCTTAAAAAAATTAAATTAAACAATCAGCTAGTAGATAAAAATTTACAGGAGTTATCTAAGTTAGAAGATAATTTTTTAAGTTTAATGTTGATCAGGCCAACCCTAAGAGAGCTAATGACACCATTAAAAAAGACTATGTTTAGTAAAGTCGATGCAATTAATTTGATGCAGTTTCTTAAAAAAAATCCTAAGTTTATTTTTAAATCAAGCTTTAAGCAATTCGATTCTTCTTTGGATGTGCATATTTCTCGAGATTATGTTAAAATAGAAACGTTACTTTATGAAGAGCTTTATCATAAAATTGATCTCAATGATTTATATTATGAAGCTAGTTTT
>JAJZCO010000026.1 GCA_021846095.1 bacterium
TTCCGATCAGGGCAACATTTAATTTTAAATTATTAAAGTTGTATTGATTCCCACATGATAGCTTTTTCTATATTCATAGCTTCAGCCCATTGGGTATCACTCATAGCATACGCTTGGATGTCTAGCAATTCAAAACTTAATCTTGATTTAAGATATTGATTAGCATTAGGTAGTGACTTTAATTTCTCATAGGGCATTATATAACCATCCTTTGGATATTTATGAGTTTGTTTACCTTTATTATCAATAGTGGTTTCTCTAAAAGCACAGGCTCTATGGAAGTTAAGATAGGGTACAAACCAATTAGTATACCAACTATTAATAGCTAAGACATTATCTGGTGTTTTGGGTATATGTATCCAACCTAAAGCTTTACGAATAATTGATCCGTTCTTGGTTTCTGCTAGTCCATTATCTCCACTATGATAAGGCCGGTTCTTGGTTAATTTGACTAGCATTCTTTCTAGTAGTTCAGCTACTTTATGATTGATATACTCAGAACCATTATCTGCATGAAAATTAAGAATAACAAAAGGAAATAAATTTAAAGCTGATTCGAGAGCCGGAATCATGAATTGTTCAGAAATACCTTGTACGCAAACTATTACTTCCCATTGAGTAACTTCATCAACAAGATTAATGTGATAAACACCTTTTATTTTATCTTTATCTCCCTGATGAACACTGTCTACTCGAAGAAAACCTGGTCTTCCTTGATTGTTAGGTTTAGTTCGTTCACCGATCTTAATCGGGGCTGGTTTAGTTTTAATGTAATGTATTCGTTTATTACGATAATGATCAGTGGCTCGTAAGTTATATAAATGCGATACTGAAATATCTTTAAGTCGGATACAGGTTTTATTACCAAATAGTTGATATTCTCGTTGTAGAACTCGTATAGTTGCTGGTCCACTTAGCCCATCGAGTAAGTCATCTATTCTGGCTAGCTCAATGATATCTTTAAGGGTATATATACCCTTAAAGGTAGGTTGAGTGCGTTTGGCAAGTGTAATACTGCCTTTAACACTATATTGGCCTAATAAACGATCTAGTTGTGGTTTAGAATAACCAGTTATATTAATAAGGAATTTCCTAATTAAACTCTTATCTGGTTTCTTTAGACTGATATATCTGTGGGTTACTAATACTTTAGTTATGTAGTCATAAGCCTCCTTTTTATTCTGACAACATAACTTTAGGGTATTATCTCCACTGACATAGTCAGCCATTTGTATTAAAGTTGGTATATGTGTGGTATCCATGAATAGTTCCATAACCTTTCATGTTGCCACACATACTAAAGTTCAGCATCATTTTGCGTTGGAAACCGAACATCACTTCAGCATCATTTTGCGTTGGAAGAGAATTAGTCTCGAGTTTTTGCGTCATTTCCTGTATAATATATCGACTAACTTAAGGCTTTTATGAATGATAAAATAATTATTAAAGGTGCTAGAGAGCACAATCTTAAAAATATAGATGTTACTATTCCAAGGGATAAGTTAGTTGTTATTACCGGACTTAGTGGATCTGGAAAATCAAGTTTGGCTTTCGATACCATATATGCCGAAGGTCAACGACGTTATGTTGAGTCTTTAAGTAGTTATGCTCGTCAATTTTTGGGTATTATGGAAAAACCTGATGTTGATCAAATTGAGGGTTTAAGCCCAGCTATCAGTATTGATCAAAAATCGACTTCCAGAAACCCTAGATCTACGGTTGCCACTGTTACGGAAATCTATGATTATTTGCGTTTATTGTATGCTCGAATTGGTATACCACATTGTCCAATTGATGGTACGCCAGTTACCAAGAGAACCTCTGAGGGAATTATTTCTCAAGTTGAGTCTTTATCACCTGATGGTCGAATTATTATCTTAGCACCTATAGTGGTTGATAAAAAAGGAGCGTTCGAACATATACCGGAACAATATTTAAGAGTTGGTTTTGCAAGAGTTAGGGTGGATGGAGTGATATATGCTTTAGACGAATTTCCTGAGCTTGACAAAAATTATCGTCATAATATTGAAATAGTTATTGATAGATTAATTAACGATCAAAATAATCGTGGTCGTTTAGTTCAATCAATTGAACAAGCCTTAGAACTTGGCAACGGTCGAATGATGGTTTTAGAAGACGATAATCATAAAATAAGCGATTTTAGTTTGCTTTATAATTGTCAAAATCATCCAGAAATTGTTATTCCAGAACTGGAACCGAGAACGTTTAGTTTTAATAGTCCTCAAGGAGCATGTCCAGTCTGCACTGGTCTGGGCAACCGTTTAGAAGTTGATCCTAATTTAGTAATACCTAACGGTAATTTAACTATATCAGAAGGAGCTATCAGACCGTATAATCGTATAAACGTAGATAATTGGTATATGAAAAAATTACAACTCGTCGCTGACCGGCATAATTTTTCCTTAAAGGTGCCAACTAGTCAATTAACAGCCAGTCAAATTAATTTAATTATGTACGGTACCGGAAATGAGATATATCGATTATCTCTTGGTAATGGTCGAAGTTTTGAGACTACTTATGAAGGTGTCACAGCCAATTTGGAACGAAGGTATCGAGAAACTGAAAGTGATTTTGTACGTCGTGATATAGAAAAATTTATGAAAGAAAAACCTTGTCATAAATGTCATGGCTTAAGATTAAAAGATGAGGTTTTAGCAATTAAAATTAATCAGCAATCTATTATGGACATCTGTTCATTATCAATTGATTTGGCTTATGAATGGGTTGAGAAGTTACATTTAACTGATGTTGAAACAAAAATATCTCGGTTAATAGTTAAAGAAATAACAGCCAGATTAAAGTTTTTACAAGACGTCGGCTTAAATTATTTAACCCTTTTAAGAGGAGCAACAACTTTGAGTGGTGGTGAAGCCCAAAGAATTAGATTAGCAACTCAAATTGGTTCTGGCTTAACTGGCGTGTTATATGTTTTAGATGAGCCCAGTATTGGCTTGCATCAAAGAGACAATAAACGATTAATTGATACTTTAAAAAACCTAAGAGATTTGGGCAATACAGTTATAGTGGTTGAGCATGATGAGGAAACCATGTTAATGGCGGATCATTTATTAGATATTGGTCCAGGCGCTGGTAATCATGGTGGAAAAATTGTGGCAGAAGGTACTCCTAGACAAGTTATGGCTAATAAGAATAGTTTAACTGGCCAATATTTATCTGGTGGTAAGGCGATTAAAATACCTAAAAAAAGACGGATTGGCAATGGTAAGTATTTAATCATTAAAAATGCATCAGAGAATAATTTAAAAAATATTACAGTTAAAATTCCTCTTGGTAAATTAGTAGTAGTGACTGGTGTATCGGGCTCAGGAAAATCAAGCTTGATTAATGATATTTTAGCAAAAGAGTTATTAGCTAGACTGCATCGTGCCAATACAGTACCAGGTTACCATCAAGAGATTACAGGAATTAATCATCTGGATAAAGCAATTATAATTGATCAATCGCCAATTGGTCGTACTCCAAGGTCAAATCCAGCTACTTATACTGGTTTATTCACGCCGATTCGAGAATTATTCGCTAGTTTACCAGAAGCTAAATTACGAGGCTATACGTCCGGTAGATTTAGTTTTAATGTTAAAGGTGGTAGATGTGAAAATTGTTCTGGGGATGGCATTATAAAAATTGAGATGCATTTTTTACCAGATGTTTATGTTCAATGTGAAGTCTGTCACGGAAAAAGATATAATCGTGAAGCTTTAGAAATTCATTATAAACTAAAAAATATTAGTGATATTCTCGACATGACCTGTGAAGAAGCTCTGAAATTTTTCGAAAATATACCAATTATTGCTCGAAAATTACAGACTTTGGTTGATGTTGGAATCGGTTATATTAAACTCGGTCAATCGGCAACAACTTTGAGTGGTGGTGAAGCCCAAAGAATTAAATTATCTAGTGAATTATCTAGACGACCAACTGGTCGGACTTTATACATCTTAGATGAACCTACTACTGGACTCCATATGGCTGATGTTGATAAATTATTAAAAATCATCCATCAATTAGTCGATAACGCTAACAGTGTAATAATCATTGAGCATAATTTAGATGTTATAAAAAATGCTGATTGGTTAATTGATATGGGGCCAGAAGGTGGTGATGCTGGAGGTCGAGTAATAGCGGAAGGAACACCAGAAATTTTAACCAAAGTAAAGGATAGTTTTACTGGTCAATATTTAGCTAAAATATTATAGATTATTTTATTGTTTGGATCGTTTTTTATAGTATTTCTGGTACAAATGCCAACCAACCGGCAGAACTGAAATGGCTACAACTGCTACTAAGACTAAGTTGATATAACTATTGATATGTGGAATGCGAGAAGCAATATAATAACCAATTAAGGTCATAATTATTGCCCAAGCGATATCACCGATTAAATCATATAGAAAATATTTTATATATGACATTTTACCAACACCCGCTAAAAGAGGTGAGAAGGATCTAATAACTGGAAAAAAGTGAGCAATTAAGACAGTCTTAGCACCATATTTTTCATAAAATTTTTCAGCTCGTTCGATGTGACTTTTCCTTAATAAAAGACTATCGGGTTTAGTGAAAACTTTTGGACCTAGTCTGTAACCAATGTAGTAAGCTAAATTATCCCCAGCAATAGCTGCTAAAGCGATGACAAATATAGTAGAAGCGAGACCGAATTTACCTTCTTTGGCAAAAACACCAGCCGTTAAAACTAAAGTGTCGCCTGGTAGTATAAACCCTAAAAATAAACCGACTTCAGTAAAAATAAAAGTCGCTAGTAACCATAAACCACCGATTTGTAAAATATGACCTACATTAAACATATTGTTATATATTATATGCATTATCATTATTAGTCCACTCTTTTATTTGGTATAATTATTTAGATAAAGGAGTTATAACTAAAAATATGTCAGATAATACAATACAATTATCTTTTGAAAAAAGAACTATTACTGGGAAGAAAGTTAAACAACTTCGCCATATTGGACAAGTGCCAATTGTTATTCATAATCATGGTAAGGCATCAATTTTAGCTCAAGTAGAGAGTAAGGACCTTTTGAAAGTCATTTCTCAAGCCGGTAAACATCATCCCGTTATTCTTAAGTCTAATAGCGACAAAGATATGACTGTTATGATTAAAGAAACAACTTATGAATCAAAAAAACAGACTATAACTCACGTTGTTTTTAATTCAATATTTTCTAATCAGAAAGTTGAAGCAGAAATTCCACTTAAACCGCAATATTTAGTTGGTAATGATGCCAGCCCAGCCGAGCGAGCAGGTCTAATTGTCATTGAACACCTAGAGTCGGTTTTAGTTGAAGCTTTGCCCGATAAATTACCAGATGTCATCTATTATGATGCTGAAAAATTAGTCAATCCAAGTGATCATATTTCGGTGTCTGATTTAATAACTTCATCTGATGTGACAGTCATAACTGATTTAAATCAAAGTGTTGCAAGTGTTTATGAGCCCAGTGCCGTTGAAGCTGCCAATAATGCTTTAGCTGGTGCCGAAGAAGAAAAGACTGAGACTGGTGAGACTACTGAATCTAATCAAGAATCTGTCGAATCTACCGAAGCTAAAACAGCCTAAGGTAATTTAAATTTATTTAAATTATTAATAATTTTAAGAAAATAAATTGTTGCGACTAGAATTACCTTCTTAGATTTTTGATTTAATAAGTTATAATATCCTTATTATGGAACTCAATAATCCAGATTTTGAATCTGATGATGATGATTTAGATATTAAAAAAAATAAAACCAAATCATTGGCTGATTTGTTATTGAATTCAATTGAAAAAGAAAAAAAAGTTGATGATAAAAAAGATGATATAGCTGAGGTTTTGGATTTAAAAACTGATAAAGAAGAAATAACTATTGAAAATATTTTGTCTGAAGAAGAACAGTCAGAAATTTTAAAAGAATTGGCAACTCAACATCTCAATGATGTAGATTATGAAAAAGAAGTTGATCCAGCTGTCGATATATTTTTAGAAGAATTAGCTTCGACTGGTGATATAGAGGAATCTTATGATATGGCTCGACCAGAAGCAGATATTAATGAGGCTAGTATTTCTGACAATATCAAACAAGAAAAAGTAGAGATTTTCGATAGTCCTGAACCAGAACCTAGTATTTTTGAAGCAGAAGACGAAATAATCATTAATCGCTTTAATCGAGACCCTATTATTGATGACAATAGACTATCGACTGAAAAAATGCTAAAAGTTAAAGATCCAGTAGAGTCAAACAGAACTTCTTTTTATGATATTTTAGCCGATAATTTGTTTAGTAAAAGAAAAGCTAATAAAAAAGAAGTTAAAATATCAAAAAAATATCAAAAAACATTACAGACAATAGAGTCTTTAGATCAAGAGATAAATACTAAAATAAGACAACTTGAAACTATAGAAACTATCAAACCTAACAGACCTGAATATATACCTAGAGTAGAGAAGGTAACTGATAGTAAAATTACAGATAAAATTGAACAGAAATTAGATTTTAATTTATCCCCTGAAAAACCATCAGCTCCGTCTGAATTAAATGTTCAAAAACAAAAAAATATCGATCAATTTAAATTATCAGATAAAGAAATTATCGCTCTTAGTGAAAAAATTAAAATAGAAGGAGTGCCATTAAAGACAATATATCAAAATAAGGAGCTTAGTTTTAATGGTTTAAAACGAATTATAATCGCTTATCTTCGAGGCGGTAATTTGGAGAAAATTTTTAAAAAAGAGTTGATCGCACATCAAATTGATTTTGAAAGAGATCCGATACTAAAAGATATTAGAGATAGTAATTTTTATTCTGAGACAGTAGCACCAAAATCGGTCAATGATTTGTTATTAAACAAAGGTTTAAATATATTATCGCGTCAGGGGCGAGATATTACTCCGCCTTCCAATGTTGCCTCTGATAAAACTACTGATAAAACTACTTTAGTAAAAAAAACATCCCAATCTTTAATACTTAATGTTTTTCTTAGTTTAATTATAATTTCTTTAATAGTACTTATAATTTATCTATTAACTCATAAGTTATAATAAATAAATGACAAAAATAATTTTATTTTATATTTTTGTTCCAATCTTAGATCCAATTGCAATTAAATTATGGCAAAAAGCTATAGCTAATGATAACCAGTTAACTGGTCGAATAATTATTTCCAAACATGGTATTAATGGAACTTTGGGTGGTGATATTAAAAATTTGAAAAGATATATTAAAGAGAACAAACAATATCAGTTGTTTTCCAAAATTGTTTATAAATGGAGCGATAGTGGTAGTAATGATTTTCCAAGACTGTCGGTTAAAGTTAGGCCCGAAATTGTAACTTTTGGGATCGCTAATGAATTGGAAGTTGACGAAAATGGAGTTGTTGGTGGTGGTCAACATATTTCACCTAAAAAACTTCATCAACTTGTTAAAAACAAACCCAATGAAGTAATTTTTTTTGATGGCCGTAATAA
>JAJZCO010000027.1 GCA_021846095.1 bacterium
TGGAATTGGAACACCTTTTCTCGATATTAAAGGTCAAACTGGAAAGATTAAAAAGAATATAACATATTTTCCAACTGAAGATCCGATTGAAGCCATGTTCTTTATTTCTTCCGCTATAATTACTAATTCTAAGATAACCATTAAAAGAGTACCCTATCAATGGATAGCCTTGGAACTTCTTAAACTATCGAAAATGGGAGTTAAGTTTGAAAAATCGGCCCCATATAAAGCAAACAATAACGAAATTAACCTATGTGATATAACTATTTTTCCTCACAACGGATCTCTTACGGCTTTAGAAGAAAAAATTCATCCCAATCTGTATCCTGGTATTAACCCAGACAACATTCCATATTTCGTCTTAATTGCCTGTTTAGCTAAGGGTAGAACATTAATTCACGATTGGATGTATGAAAATCGAGCCATATATTACACCGAGTTAACAAAAATTGGAGGAATGATTGAACTAATTGATCCTCATAGAGTTTACGTGACTGGTCCAATTAAATTTACTCCAGCCGAGGTTGTTTGTCCTCCTGCTTTAAGGCCAGCTAGTCTATTATTAATTGGTATGTTAGCAGCCAATAACACTTCACTGCTTAGAAATGTATACACAATCAACAGGGGTTACGAAGATTTAGCCGAAAGACTAAACAGTCTGGGAGCTCATATAACCGTTCTACATGAAATATAGTTTTTTTCTATGTTATAATTGACGAATAAATTCGGCGGGTGTCATATAACGGTTATTATACCAGTTTTCCAAACTGGTAACGCGGGTTCGACTCCCGCCACCCGCACCACTGTTATGTTAAGATAACTAACTGATCACCAAATATGTCCTTTAGTGCCTCAAAGTCTTTATCATATGTTATCAGTTGGCCGTTATTTTCTTTAGTTAAAGCCGCTATCCAAATATCGTTATGAGATAAAACCTTGGCCTTTTTAATGCAATGCAATTGTAGCTTTGCATACAAATGGGTTGTTTCGATTGTTGGAAAGACTATTTCTATTTGTGGTTGAGCCAAAAAACGCTGTAACTTAGCTTCATTTTCTTCTCTTTTAGAACCCTTTAGAAATCCATATCTTAACTCTGATATCACATTTATGGGCATAGCAATCCCATGCTTATCTTGGAGAAATTTGACTATACTTTTTTCGTTTTTAGCAAGTGCGCTATATGTGACAGTGTCAAAGTAAATCATTTTCTCTTGCGACTTTCTCTTTCTGTAATCTATCCTCAGAGCGTAGAGATTCTAGCGTATCGTCATCCAGGCCACTACCTATAAACCATGACAGTGATGAGCTTAAGGATTTATTGAGATCTGGTACTTTTTCTGAAAGTTCATCAATGATTGTTTGATTAAGGCTTTTATTAGTAAGTTTGGCTTTTTTCCTAAGATAGTAGTTTACTGGCTCTGGTAAATTACGAATTGTAAGCTGTGTATTCATGTATTCATGATAGCATGCATGCATATTATAGTCAATACTCACTTACAGTAAAACTGGAGTATTCGGGCTACTGGCCGCTAAGGAGGTTCTGACTTCGTCTAAAATACCGCACCAGACAGATTGCTAATGAATTTTAATAATCAGATATTGTCCAAGATTATTTAATTGCTCCGATAATAATTTATCAGAATTGATAGGATTATCAATAGAATTATTGTTTATATTTACCCGAAAGGTTCCATTTTCATTTTGTGATAATTTTAAAATAGGTAGAAAAATAACCTGTTTTAATAAAGTCGAATTAACAGCATCAATCTTGGTAGCCGGAATATTTACAATATAAATTGACCCAATAAACAAAATCAAAAGAAATGGTATGATCTGTTTTAATAAATTTTTAGAATTTAATTTTTCCATAACCAATTTGTTTGTAATACCTTTAGATTAATTTTATTATTCTGGCTAGCATAAATAATATCAAAAAGATTATTTTGAGTCGATGGATGATAAACACCCTCCTCTACAATCGACAACGTATTGGTATTATTAGTAGCCACCACTTGATAAGCCAAATTGCCGGCAAAGGTATCGGACCTTTCTTTTATTATATGAAAATTTACTAAATTCTTTCTAACATCTTGACTAATCAATGGTTTAATAATCGCTACAAAATTAGTTGAATTTAAAGAGACATCATTAAGTGATAATATTTTATAAAAATTATTAGAAGTACTGATTGAAGTTCCGTCATAAAACATTATCGAACAATTATTAGTTAAATGAGATAAATAATATCCACTAGGAAGGTTAAAACTATAACAATTCGTGTTAATCATTGAGGTAAAAGTGATAGCACTATTAGTCCCCGAAGATGAAACCAATTGAGGTTGATCGTAATAATGAACAAATAAAAAAATTGTGCCAACAATTATTCCAACCGACATGACAATACCTAATATTTTCTGTCTTAAATGATGATATCTAGATATAAAAGTAGCCGCTATAAGAGCAATCAATCCGAAACCTAAACCAACAATAGATGAAACAAATGCTGTAGTAATAATTCCTAGAATCACCGCCGTTAAACATACATAGCTACTTTTACTAATCCGTGGGATCTTTTGTAATCTGGCGTATCCAGGAATAATGGTACTTCCAATATTTGATGCTAGTGATTCAGATACTAGCTGATTATTAGTCACATTATTTGTTAATTGTGGTTTTAATTGTTGGCCACAATTGCCACAAAAATATTCAGTTTCATCAATTTCATAATTACAATTTGAGCATCTCATAATATTTTCCTAGGTTCTTTGACCACAACGATTACAATACATCATATGATGATTATTAAAGGTACCACATGTTCGACAATAATTATTATAGCCGACTTCTGCTAGACCTTGTAATTGATCTAATTTAGTCGCTTTATAATACAAAATAAACAGATTAACGCTTAAAACAACAGTAATTATTATTGAGAGTAATGCTAAGGACTGATTACTCGAAGTTAAGCCAAAATCATAAAGTGCATGCAACACTATAACAGCTAATAGAGACAACGCAACTGGGCGGAATGAACCATGAGATATTTTAGCCCTAACGAGATAAAATCCAACTATTGCCACGGTCGTAGCGTGAAAAAATGGTGTTAAAAAAAGTCGGCCAATACCAGTTGAGCTACCAAATGATAAAGCATATAGTATGTTCTCGGGTAAACCAAAACCTAAACCAACCAGAGCAAAATAAATTATACCGTCAGTGTGTTCATTAAAATATTTTTTGTTAAAAATGAGGAAAGCTAGTGGTAAAAATTTGATTGACTCCTCAATGAATCCGACTAATAAAAAATTCCCAAACAGGTCCTTAAGAGGTGCTCCGACCTCGGTATTTTTGACACTAACAATATAATTCTCGATAATAATCGCTAAAACAGCTCCGGCTATGCCTAGTAAGAAGGCCAACCACAAAGCCGATATCGGTTCTTTTTGACCTTTATCTTTTGATATTAAATACCAAGCAATGAATGCCACTATAGCAATAAATAAAATTAATATAATAAATATTTTCATTTTTATTTTAAATAACTAACTTTAGTATAATCTGTTTAGATCAAATTACCAGGCTATTTTTAATCTAAAAAATAGTTTTTATGATATAATTCTAATCTGAAACTAATAACGCCCCGATAGCTCAGCTGGATAGAGCAGAGGACTTCTAAGCCTAAGGTCGCAGGTTCAAATCCTGCTCGGGGCACCATTTTTTAATAGTATTTTAATTGAAATTTAACGAACCAATTTTGCTGTATTAAAATATTTTATATCTAAGATAATCATCATTATTTAACATAAAAAATAATAATCTTTAAAATCTATTAAAAATTCAGCGACAATTACTTACCGACTTTTAAATCTTGACGACTTAGTAATAGCTCTTCTTTATCTAAATAAAACGTCTTAGCTAATTTACTTGGAAGTAATTTGACTGCAAAGAACATAAATAATCCAATTCCAAAACCACCAATAACATCAATTGGCATGTGGACACCTAGATATACTCTTGAAACTGCCACAATTAAAATCCAAATCACTGACAAAAAGCGCCATTTAGCTGGTAAAATTAACCACATCGTCAATGCCATTGCTGTGGCCACTGATTCATGTCCAGATGGAAAACTAGTTAAACCCGATTCAATTGCTCGAACATTCAGATGTCCATGTAATAAAACATTTGGTCTTGGTTGTTTTGCAATAATTTTTGCAATTTCCATTAATACTCCAGCACCGCCAACTGTTACGAAAAATCGCCAAGCTAAACGCCATCTTTTGTAAATTACTGGAATTAATATACAAGCGATAATTGGGTAAGCTGCTCCTAAACCTTCAGTAATATACAATGCAACATTCTTAAAAGAGCCAGATAAATTATTAATATCGTAAAAAATTCTCTCATTCCACCCTGAGGCAGTGTGTTGTTTAGCGATGGCTAAACAAAAAAAGAAAATTAAAAGTGAAATTAATAATCCGACTAAATATTTTACAACTACTACTTCTCCAAATATCTTAAAACTTTTTGAGTTATTATTATTCTCGTTTATTTCATTATTCATATCGTTTAATTATAGGTTAAATACCCAAAAAATAAAAAAAATTTGTTATATTATGATAATTAGTCTATAATCACCTCTGTTATTAACACTATGGCGGATGTAGCTCAGTTGGTTAGAGCGCTGGATTGTGGCTCCTGAGGCCGTGGGTTCAAATCCCATCATTCGCCCCAATAAAATAACATAAACCAGTCAATACAATTACAAAACTAGCTTAAAGTAAGCATTTCATACTTCATGTAAATTTTGAACATCAGTTAACTATTTAAATTACGACTTTAAAACTTATAAGCCTTTTCAAATTATAAAAGAAAAAATTCACTAACTTAAAATTTTTTATCAGATACAAAGAATACCCTAATTAACCTTAAAATTATTACCTAAAATAATAACGAAACTAGCAAAATAATTACCAGCTTCTGCTGATTCACCACTATAGCTAACTGTACTGGTAATTGTCGCTTGTGATGAAAATGTTTTAGTTAAAGCGTTTAGTGTTTGAGGCTCTTGTCCATTAGAACCATTAACAATCATTGAAGTCGGATATGTTGTTGATGCATTGGCAATAGTTTCGATATTATAACCTTGTTTACGTAGCACGGCTGCTTCCTTAGCGGCTAATCCAACTTGATTGGAAGCATTTAAAATGACTATCGGTGCTGATTCTTGAATCAGAGGATTATTTGAAGTTAACTGTTTATAATAACTAGTCAAAGCACTATAATTGCCAACACCTAATGTTGGGATCAAAGCGTCTTGACCGGATGAAGGGTCTAAATAACCAGTTAAAATAGGCTTGGGATGATTATTGGTTGAGCCATAGCTAAAGGCATAAGACTGTATGGAATTTGGATTGATATTTTTAGCTAATTGAATTAGACGTAAAACATTTTGTAAACTTAAATCTGTTTGTAAATTATTGCCAAAGGCATTAAATAAATTACTAATTTTGGCTGGATTTGACAAAAATCCCAAGCTTAAAGCCTTTTCTGCGACTGCCGTTAATAACTGCCTTTGATGAGCTGTCCGATCGAAATCTGATTGAGGAAATCCATAGGCACCGGGACCATCCCCACGAGCCCGAGCTAAATTAAGAGCCTGTTGACCATTTAATGTAACGGGGCCATTAGGAAGTTTAATATTAGTGTATGGATCATATAATCCTCTGGGATCAGGACTTTGAATATTAATAGTTACACCACCAACCGAATTAACTGCATCACTGAAGGCGGTATAGTTAATTAAACCGTAATAATCAATTGGTATGCCCAATTGTGTTTGAATAACTTGTTCTAGCTCACCCATTCCACCATTAGGATAACCACTAGCACTGAAATTAGTTACATCATTAGCGGCATTAATTTTCTGATAAGATGAAAGTCCAGGAATATAAATCCATAAATCTCTAGGTATACTTAATAAAAAAGCCGTTCGTGTTTTTACGTTTAGACTTAGAATAATCATCGAGTCGGTTAATTGGGCTCCTTGATGGTTAGGATCACCTACCGAATCACCTGCTAGTAAAAAATTAACTCTGCCAGAAGACTCACCTTTCAATTGCGTATTATTAAACGGAGCCGTGATGTCACTAACTATATTTCCATGAAAGACTTTGTCGACAGTGCTAAAACCTTGATAGGCTATAAAGCCAACTACGCTAATTAATAAAACTACAGCAAATCCAGTAAAACTTAAGAAAAGTTTTCTTTTAAATGATTTCTTTCTCTTCATTTTAGGTTGTTTAACTTTAGAAAAATTATTCGATTTAGAATAATTATTTGGCAATGTTAAACCAACTAGTGAAGGTCCTGGTCTATTTGATATATTGCTACTTTTCTGTGGTATGTTACTGAGAATATTGGATCGACTAATTGTTGTTGGCCGAGATGTTGTATTATTAAGTCGCTTGTTACGCTCAACAGGCTTGAAACCATCGAGGCTACGACGATTATTAATCGGTGATTTAAAGTTATCCATTCAAGTTTTAATTTTAACATAAAGTTAAAGCTTTTATTTTAAAATAATAATCTAACAATATTTTTTAAGTTAGAATATAATTAAACTGCTATAATTTAATAAACTAATGCCTAAAATAATCTCTTTTATTAAAATTCAAGCTAAGGTGATTAAGCCTTATCTTTTATTTATGTTGAGTTTATGTGGCTTAATAACTTCAATAACTTTAAAAAAGCTTAATTTTTCTAACTACATAATATGGCTAATTACAATTGAAGCTACCATTATTTTAATATCGACACTTTATAGGTTTTATGATCATTTTAAATATGGCGACTATAGCCTTAATATTATTGGCATCGTAGCTATATTTTTTTCAATTATTTATCGATACTACACAGTTTCTTTAATATTAATGATACTTTTGACGCTTTACCCTATTATTGAAAACATATTAATAGACTATTTAAAGGATAAGAATACCTTTAATTTTAAACCAAAAAATAAGATGTGCCATCTAAATATTGGTAAAAAAATTATTGACCAACCAATAATTAAGCTAAAGAAAAATGACAAAATTACTATTATGATTGGAGAGACAGTTCCTGCTGATTGCACGATTATTGAAGGTAAAAGTAATTTTAATGAATCAATTATTTTTCAAAATCAAAAAATATCTAAATCAGTCGGCGATATCATTTATCAAGGATCAATTAATTTAACTGAGGTAATTGTAGCTAAAGTTAATAATTCCTATTCTGAAAGCTATCTACTTTTAAAAAACAAAGCAATAAAACAAGCATTGATAAGTCAACCTATAATCTCTAAAATAATCGAAAATAACGCCTTCGTTTATAGTCTAATCATATTAATCATAGCTATCTTAGACTTTATGTTTACCTCTAACCATAGCGATTTTTTGAAGATTATGATACTTTCCTCTCCATTTATTTTACTTTTACCGGCTGAAACAGCTT
>JAJZCO010000028.1 GCA_021846095.1 bacterium
CGATCTATAGCTGGAGATGGTCCCAATAGAAATTATTTAAAAGATTTAACAACTAGATATCGACTAGATAAAGTTAAATTTTTAGGTAATGTCGACGATACTACAAAGGTTAGTTTGTTAAAAAAATCGGATTTATTCTGTTCTCCTGCCATATATGGCGAAAGTTTTGGAATAGTTTTATTGGAAGCAATGGCAAGTTCAGTTATTACTGTTGCTGGTGATAATTCTGGATATCGTGATGTTATGAAAAATATCGGTCAATTGTCAATTGTCAACGTTCATGATATTCCATCATTTGCTAGTCGGTTAGAGATGATGTTATACGAAAAAGACATTAGACGCGTTTGGTTAAATTGGTCTCAAGATTATATTAAAAATTTTGATTTTAAATTTATAGTTGATCAATACAAACAATATTATTTAGATTTGTTAGCATGAAAAAATTAAAAATTGGATTTGTTTTCGATGACTCTTTAGATAGGACTGATGGTGTTCAACAATATATATTGTCACTTGGACAATATTTTTCTTCTTGTGGCCATCAAGTGTACTATTTAACTGGTAATACTATAAGAAAAGATATTAAAAATGTTTACTCGTTATCTAAAAATATTAAGGTTAGATTTAACAAAAATATTTTATCTATTCCTTTGCCTACTAATCATAATAAGATCAGTAAGTTAATTAACCAGTTGAACTTGGATGTCATACACGTTCAAATGCCTTTCAGTCCATTTCTAGCAGGTAATGTTATTGATTCAGTCGATAAAAATAAAACAGTTATTATTGGTACTTTTCATATTGTTGGATATCACCAGATTGAAAAAATAGGTAGTAAAATATTGGCAACTATTACTAGAAAACAACTAAATAAATTTAATCGAATCTATTCTGTTTCATCAGCTGCCGAGCAATTTGCTAAAAAAACATTCAAAATTGAAAGTACTATTATGCCGAATGTAATTGATTTTGACAGGTTTAATCAAACCAGGTCTATTAGTCGATCTAATGAATTCAATGTTCTTTTTCTAGGGAGATTAGTATCACGTAAGGGATGTATTACTTTGTTAAGAGCAATCAAAATATTAAAAGAAAATCATCAAATACCAATTAATATGCGTATTACTATAGCTGGAGATGGTCCACTTAAAGTATCATTAATAAATTTTTGCAAGTACCATGACTTGACGAATATAGTTAAATTTGTCGGTTATGTGTCCGAAAGTTTTAAGATAAAGTTATATCAAAAGGCAGAAATTTGTGTATTTCCAGCCACAGGTGGTGAAAGTTTCGGAATTGTCCTATTAGAATCTATGGCAGCTGGAAACAGTGTTGTGTTAGCAGCCAACAATAGTGGATACAACTCTGTTTTAAAAGATTATCCCGATCGCTTATTCCCTATTAATAATAGTCAAGTTTTATCAGAGAAGATTATGCTATATTATACGAATAAGGCTTTAAGACGAAAAGCGATTTTAGATGGTATAAAGTGCGCTAAACAGTATGACGTTAAAATAATCGGCGATCAATTGATAGACAATTATAATAGTCTGTTGTCAAAAAATTAAAAATGTTGGATAATTTAATATATGAAGTTTTTTAAAACTGAAGATAATTCTAAAGTAGAAATTACTATAAGCTACTCGACGTATATAAAATTAGCAGTAATTACAATTACAACTTTAGCGCTAATTGTTGCTATCAGAAAATCATCACATGCTTTGTTATTAATTTTTATATCATTCTTTTTAGCACTTGCTCTCAATGCTCCCGTCCACTGGGTTAGTAATTTAATACCAGGTCGTAAAAAAGGCAGTCGAGCAATCGCTACTACCGTGTCTTATCTACTAGTAGTTATAGTTTTAGGTGGATTTATATTGTATATTTCTCCTCCCTTAATTAAGCAAACTCAAAGTTTAATTTCTTCGGCACCAAGTTTAATAAATGATGTTCATAATAGTAGAAATCCAATCGGTGGTTTCATTAGAAAATATAATTTAGAGAAACAAGTTAATACTTTTTCAAATCAATTGCAGAATCGATTACAGAATTCAACAGGTAGTGCATTTTCAACAGTTTCACATTTTTCGTCAAGTTTATTCTCATTAGTCACTGTTTTGGTAATTACTTTTATGATGCTCGTAGAAAGCCCTAGATGGTTAAACTTGATAAGAAAATTAATACCCGATAATAAGGCTGGGACATTAGAAAGTTTAGCATTCAGAATGTATGGCGTTATTAGAGGTTTTGTTAACGGCCAAGTTATTTTAGCCTTGTTGGCTGCAATATTAATCTTACCTATGCTACTTATATTACATATTGGCTATCCAGCTGCGTTGTTCTTTGTGATATTTATTTGTGGCTTAATCCCAATGGTCGGTCACACCATTGGAGCAATTATAATTACGATTGTCGCTTTGTTTCACTCTCCCGGTGCTGCTCTAATTATCCTGATTTATTATATTTTATATCAACAGATAGAGAATTATTTGATCCAGCCTAAAATCCAGGCTAACACTACAAATTTATCCCCATTATTAGTCTTTTTAGCGTTAGTTATTGGACTAAGTTTTGACGGCTTACTCGGTGGTCTAGTTGCTATTCCTATTGCTGGTTGTATAAAAATTTTAGTAACTGATTTTTTAAAAAATCGGAATATCTTATAAATAAAACCAAATAGTTCTATCCGTTGAGTCTTTAATGCCAATTCCCTGGTTAAAAAGATCTTGACGTACTTTATCTGATTCCAACCATTTTTCTGTTTTTCTATATAATTCTCTTTCAATAATTAAGTCTTTTTGGTGTTTCAAGATATCGGGAATTTTTGTTAGATTTAATCCGAACATATCATCTATGAATGTTAAATATTTCTTAAAATTATCTAACAATAAGCCATTAAATTCTGACTTAATAATTGCATCGAACGATTCATCAATAATAGCTAAAGCTTGAGGTGTATTGATGTCATTTTCGAGGGTTGACAAAATATTATCTTGATATTCTAAGTAGGGTATATTGTCATTTGGATTATTGTTAATTTGCCACGCTAATACAGCAACTGCGTCCCATGATTTCAGTCTATTTAATGATGAATTCAAACTTTCATAACTGAATTTAGATTGAGAACGATAATGAGATTCTAAAATATGTAACCTTAGGGCCCTAATCGGGATATTAGCCGATTTGATATCGTTTAATGTAATGCTATTACCTAGTGATTTAGATATTTTTTGATTATTAATTGTGACATGATTGGAATGAATCCAGTAATTGGCTAGTGGTTTACCTGTGACTGATTGACTTTGGGCAATTTCGTTAGTGTGGTGAATTGGTATATGGTCGATTCCACCAGTATGAATATCGAATGTTTCGCCCAAATATTTCATACTCATTGCAGAACATTCAATGTGCCAGCCTGGAAAACCAAGACCCCAAGGGCTTTCCCACTCCATATCTCTTTTAATATCTTTTGGAGAAAATTTCCATAGTGCAAAATCTGAAATGTTTCTTTTTTGATTATTGTACAGCACTCTTTTACCAGCCTGTTGTTCGTCGATGTCTAATTTTGCAAAGTCCGAATATTCAGGGAATAAAGCGGTGTTGAAATAAACACCATCGTTTATTACATAAGTCAGTCCTTTAGCCTCTATTTTCTTTATTAGTTCAATTTGATCTGCAATATGATCGGTAGCTTTAACAATCTTGTTGGGGACAGTAATATTTAACTCCACCATCCCAGCTAGGAACTCTTTAGTATAAAAGTCAGCAATTTGCCAGGCAGACCTACCCTCTTTGTGGGCACTTTTTTGTAGCTTATCCTCGCCTTCATCGGCATCACTTACTAAATGACCAACATCTGTTATATTCATAACCCATGTTATGTCGTAATTTAATATTTTAAATAGTCTAATTAAGCAATCTATCCTAACATAAGTATACCAATGACCGACATGAGAATGATCATAAACTGTTGGTCCACAGGTATAAATCCCGACTTTATTATTAATTATTGGATTAAAGACCTCAACTTCCCGTACTAGAGTGTTGTATAATTTTAATGACATATATATAAATTATAACTTATTTAAAAGCTGGTAAGCTTTTTCAATAATATTCTTTTTAAATTCATTAACGTTAATGTTCTTTAAATTTATACCACTGGCATAGGCGTGACCACCACCACCGAATTCAACAGCTAAATTAGCAGCAATAGCATAATTATAATTACACCTAATTGATGCCGTCAGATGACGATCTTTATAGGCTTTAATTATAATTGATACTTTTACATTTTTAACTTGTAAAATATCTGATTGGATAAGTGGCCCCTGGTTATATTTGGAACTGTATTTTGAGATGTCGTTTTGGTTTAAACATATCAGGGCAATTGAATTATCATAGAAAAACTCAGTTCGATTAATTAATTCTGATTTATAACGAAAAATTTCAATTGGCATAAGTGAATATTGTTTCCGTTTTTCGTCTAGTTGTAATCTATCGACGCCTAAATCAATTAAATCTGCTATCAAGCGATATGTTTCAGGCTTAGTTAGTTGATTTGATAAACCTTGAGTATCCCCTAAAATTGAGGCCATAATGGCAGTACCACTTTGAATATTAATCGGCCAATTAAGGTCTGCGGCAATACGATAGATTAACTCGCCAGTTGATGATAATTGATCTTGATTAATGATCACCTTAGCAAAATCAATCTTATTTTTTACTTCTTTATGGTGATCTAATACAATTGTCGGCTTGACTTTAACTCTTTGAATATATTGATAACTAATCATTTTTTCTAATAACGTATAGGTCGATACATCAACAAATATAACTAATTCAAAATTACTCGGAAAATCGGTGGATACCCTGTCCCATCCGTCTATATAATGTAAATATTCGGGCATAACAACAGCGCAATACTGGTAAACTGATTTGTTGAGTTTTGTAAATATTTCCTCTAGCGCTAATGAACTAGCTAAACTATCGGCATCAGGATTGTCGGCTTGAATAATTAATATGTTGGTGTATTTATTTACTAAATCGTCTATTATTTTGCTGTCTGAAATATAGTTTAATTGGTTCATAGTATTGTATTTAAAATGATTGCCTATTTTCTAAAGCTCTGGATAGAGTGATCTGGTCAGCATACTCGATATCTAATCCAATTGGTAGTCCTCTAGCTAATCTGGTTACTTTAATATTTGGATTTTGTTCATTAATTCTACTTTGAATATAAAGTGCTGTACTTTCACCTTCAACACTGGCACTAGTTGCTAATATAACTTCTACTACTCTATCTTCTATAATTCTTGAGAGAAGTTCAGGAATATGTAAACTATCCGGACTAATTCCGTCTAGAGGTGAGATTAGGCCTCCTAAAACGTGATAGGTCCCCTGATACTTAGCGGTCTTCTCAATTGCAACTATATCAAAGGGTTCAGCTACGACTGCTATTGTAGTTTTATCACGTTTAGGGTTTGAATATAAATCTGATTCTGATTGGGAACTTGATATTAAAGCGAAAGTTTTGGGGCATTGTTTAATTTGGGATTTTAAATTATTTAGTACACTAGCTAATTTAGCTGATGTATTATCAGGTTGTTTCACCAAATAATAAGCATATCTCTCGGCTGTTTTTTGACCGACACCGGGTAATACGGCAAATGATTCAATTAAATCTTCTAGAGCTTCAGGCAAAATATTCATCTAAAACTACGCTATAGACCTAGACTACTCAAAGCACCCATCATTGGTTGCATCTCAGATGCTGCTAATTTTTGACTTTCATTGATGGCGTCTTTAATTGCATCCTCTAGCCATATTTCCAGTTCTTCAATATCATCTAGATTAACCATTTTTGGATTAATTTTTATTTTCTTAATTTTTTGCTCCCCATTAATCTCAACAATCACAGCAGAATTTCCTTTTTCGACTGTTATTATTTTTTTTTGTAATTCTTTCTGGATCTTTTTAACTTTTAAAAGCATTTTTGCTTGGTCAAATTTATTCATTTATTTCTCCTATATTATATTAATTTTAACAATATTATCTTTTTTTAGCAAAAACTGATTGAACTGTCGAATTATATCTCCAGGCTACGAAATATTGTCGATAATTATATAAACAACTCAAGAAGACTAAGCAACTAATTAAAATAATACCAAAAGATCTGGCTACTTTATTAAATGGAAACTGTTTCAACCATAATTGTAATAAATCTGCTAATCCAGTTATAGCAATTAAATATACCAATGTGACAATTAAGCCAAAGTTTGTCCCGTAATTGACAACGGCTAACATATAACTAATAATCAAACTTCCTACTAAAAATTTACTTCGTCCAGCCGATAGCTTACTGACATAAAAAATCATACCTAAAATAAATATTAAAAGTATAAAACCGTCAAAAATAGCTGTATTAGGCAACCAAGTATAATAATTATTAGGTCCCGATACAAACAAGTACTTTATCGGACGAATTATGTTATTTATTGTTAAATATTTTTGATTAATACCGTAGTTCAATCCACTGAATTGGTATATTAATGCATGATCCTTAATTATACTGTAACTAATTAATCCGATTGAATAAAAACTAGAAAATATTAAAAGTATTATTTTTTTTATGTTAATGTTTCTGAATATTGTTATTTTGAGAATTTGACGATTATTGAAGATTGTCAACAAAACTAACCAAATAGAACCAGGTATAAATAGAATAAAACTCATTATAAATAAGACTAGGTAAATAACAGAATTTTTAGTTAAAGCTTTATTGAGTAATATTTTGCAATAAAGTAGTGCAGGTATTACTAGCAAATATTCAACAGTTAAATCTGTATAACGAGCAGCATGAATAACCCAAGATGAACTAAGAAATAATACTGCGCCTAAAAATGAAACTCTTTTACTGTGCCAATTTTGTAAAACAATATAAACTATTATGACCGTAATTATGGCTATTATTGCTGATGGCAGCCGAGTAGAAAATATGTTGCCTCCCAAATGTAATCCAGAGACAGCAATTTGTAAAAATTTGTAAGAGATCGGAA